>JASFIU010000139.1:0-10098 GCA_050122495.1 Desulfobacterales bacterium
AGAGTCCGGCTCAAAAACATATCATAACCGATGCGCAATTAGAGCAACTTGAAGATCAGTATGTCGAGGCTGCCGTTATGGCTGCTGAAATTGGGTTTGACGCGGTTGATATTAAAAGCTGCCATCGCTATCTCATTTCCGAACTCCTTGCGGCTCACACCCGAGAGGGCAGGTATGGGGGAAGCTTCGAGAATCGAACCCGATTTCTGCTCAATATCGTCGCTAAAATTAGAAAAAAACTGTCCGATGCAATCGATGTTACTGTGCGCATGAATGCCTACGATGGGATGCCCTATCCCTACGGGTGGGGTGTCGACCCGCAAGATGACCGGCGGGCCGACCTATCCGAGCCCATCCGGCTGGTGAAGCTATTGCACGACCTGGACGTAAAGCTCATGAACATCAGCGGCGGCAACCCGTATTATAATCCCCATATCAACCGCCCATGGGATTTCGGTCCTTATGTGCCCAGAGAAAATCAGCTTTATGGCGTCGAAAGAATGCTGAGAAACGCCCGTGACATCCAGAAGACGGTTCCGGAAATGGCGATTGTAGCCACCGGTTTTTCATGGTTGAGAGAATTCGGAGCGGCCTGTGCCGCCGGAGGGATACATGCAGGCTGGTTTCAGCTGGCCGGATTCGGCCGTCAGGCATTTGCCTATCCAGATTTTGCCGCCGACATCATCGATACGGGAACGTTGCAGCGCAAAAAATGCTGCATTGCCTGCGGTAAATGCTCCGAACTGATGCGGCTGGACAGCGTCACCGGTTGCGTCATCCATGACGCTGAAGTTTATCGGCCGATTTATAAAAAACGAACACAGGACCAACCTTCTCTGGTCGGAAAAGAGGTGGCAGATCATGTCTGATTCAAGACCGGTTATTCTCGTTACCGGCGGCAGCCGGGGATTGGGACGCGGTATTTGCCTGAAGCTATCTGAATGCGGTTATTCGGTTATCATTAATTTCGTTGGGAATGCCGAAGCTGCCGAAAAAACGGTTGCCGAATGCAGGGATAGAAAAACCCGCGAGGGCCAAAAATTTATGGCGCTGCAAGCGGATATCGGCAAAAAAGATGACCGCCGGGACCTGATCGAAAGCGGCTTAAAGCAATTTGGCCGAATCGATGCGCTCGTAAATAACGCCGGAATCGCCCCCAGAGAACGCGCGGATATCCTTGATGCCACCGAGGCGTCTTTTGAAGAGATTATCCGGATCAACCTGCAGGGTCCCTACTTCGTGACTCAACAGGTGGCCAACTACTGGTTGGCCCAAAAGCCGACACCGCTTTTGAAGGCCGGATTCACCGTCATCTTCGTTACCTCGACCTCGGCGGAGACGGCTTCTACAAACCGCGGCGACTATTGTATCTCCAAAGCCGGTCTGTCCATGGCCGGCAAGCTGTGGGCGGCCCGGCTGGCAGATCACAATATTCACGTTTTTGAGCTGCGCCCCGGCATTATGCGGACCGACATGACCGCGGTGGTCAAAGACAAATATGACCACCTGATTGCAGAAGGCCTTGTCCCGCAATCCCGATGGGGAACACCGCATGATCTGGGCCTGGCCGTAGCCGCCCTGTTAGACGGCAGCTTTCCTTTTTCAACCGGCAGCGTGATTGATATCGATGGCGGTTTTCATATCAAACGTTTGTAAGCGTTGTGAGGCGCTTGGCGTAAGGGGGATCATTTATGTTAAAAATTAACGAAGGCATCTCTCCACAGGATCTTCAACCCAAAGTTACGACCCTGTTTGAATGTGCCGGTCATAAAATTCAGGCGATCAAAGCGAGCCGGGCAGATTCCGGCCCCACCCCGGTCTTTACCGTTGCGGGCAAATACACCTCCCGGGGGTGGACCGAGTGGACTCAGGGTTTTCAATTTGGTTGTGCTATTTTGCAATATGATGCCACCGGCGAAAAACAATTTTTGGAATACGGCCGCGGGCAAACGCTTGAACGCATGGCACCGCATGTGAGCCACACCGGCGTCCATGACCACGGATTCAACAATATCAGTACTTACGGCAATTTGCGACGCCTGATGATCGAAGGCCGCATCGCGAAAAATGAATGGCAAAAAAATTATTACGAGCTGGCGCTGAAACTTTCCGGCGCCGTCCAGGCATCCCGCTGGACCGCGCTTGCAGATGGACTGGGGTACATCTATTCGTTTAATGGCCCCCATTCTCTTTTTGCCGATACCATCCGATCCCTGCGGGCGCTGGTTATCAGCCATCAGCTCGGGCATGTGCTTATGGCCGAACAGGATTGTACCATCAACCTGCTGCAAAGAGCCCTGCAGCATGCCGAGACCACTGCGCGTTACAATGTCTATTTCGGCCAGGATCGCGATGCCTATGACGTCCGCGGGCGGGTGGTGCACGAATCGATTTTCAACGTCAACAACGGCGTTTACCGCTGCCCCAGCACCCAGCAGGGCTACGCCCCTTTTTCCACCTGGACCCGCGGGCACGCCTGGATTTTGCTGGGGTACGCGGAACAGCTTGAATTCATGGAATCCCTGCCTGCCGACCAATTCGATGGGATCGCGCCCGGGTTGTTTGACACAAAGGAATCCGTTCTGCGGCGTTTCCGTGAAGTGGCCACGGCCGTGGCCGATTTTTACCTGGAGCAGACCCCTGTGGATGGCATTCCATACTGGGATACCGGGGCACCCGGATTGGCCCTTTTGGGCGACTACCTCGAGCGACCGGCCGATCCGTTCAACGACCACGAACCGGTGGACAGTTCCGCCGCCGCTATTTCGGCCCAGGGGTTGATTCGATTGGGAAGATACCTGGAACTGAAGAAAAATGAATCGCTTGCCCGACGATACGTTCAGGCCGGGTTGACGGTTGCCGATCGCTTGTTTGAAGAGCCTTACCTCTCAACTGATTCCGAGCACCAGGGGCTTTTGTTGCATTCCGTTTACCATCGCCCCAATGCCTGGGACCACATCCCCGAAGGCCAGAAAATCCCCTGCGGTGAATCTTCAATGTGGGGAGATTATCATGCCATGGAGCTGGCCTTAATGATTTTGAGATTGGCCACAGAGAAGCCGTATTATAAATTTTTTTCAGATTGACAGATTTTGCCCCTCGTTATAAAAAAATCCAGTATTCATGCAAATCTTTGAACATGGCGTGTTATCAAAGAAGCGATACTCATAAAGGAGGTTAATATGAAATTTGGTAAATTGTTATTGGCAATGGCATTAGTTTTTGCAATTCTTTTTGGAGCCGGCAGTGCCATGGGGGCCGAAAAGGTTGAGTTCATTCTGAATTGGATTGCTGGTGGCGATCACGCCCCTTATTATTATGGCATACAGCAGGGTTGGTACAAAGAAGCGGGCATCGACCTCGTCCCCCAGCAGGGCAAGGGCTCGAGCATGTCTGCGAAGCGTACCGGCGTCGGCAAAAACCCGATCGGGCTGGCGGATCTGGGAACCGCGCTGGTCGCTAGAGGCAAAGGGGCCAACCTGGTTGCGGTCATGAATGTCTATGCCAATTCTCCCTATGGCATGTACTGGCTCAAATCTTCGGGTATCAAAGGACCCAAGGACCTGGTTGGCAAAAAAATCGGCAACCCCTCCTGGGACGCCGCCCGTCAGATGTGGCCGGCCCTGGCAAAGTCGGTCGGTATCGCCCCCAAATCGGTAACCTGGGTTAATGTGCAACCCAATGCCAAATTGGGCGCCCTGATGAATGGGGATATTGATGCCACCACCAGCTTTTACAATATCCATCATATCTTCCAGGCCAAACTCGGCGATAACATGGGATTCTTTCCCTGGAAAGACTATGGCGTCAATCCTTACGGGAATTCGATTATCGTCAACGGGGATTACCTCAAGAAAAAGCCTGAAGTTGTGAAGGCCTTTGTGCAGGTCAGCCAGAGGGCTTTTAAGACCTGTGTTGACAGTCCGGATCCGTGCATCAAGGCCCTGGTGAGTGCCAACACCGGCTTGAAGTTTGATAATGAAAAAGCGAACTGGGGGCTGGTAAATGAGCTGATGCGCGATAAGTTCTCCACATCGGTGGCACTGGGCTATTTTGATCCGGCGCGTATGGACAGTGATTATGAGCTGATCGAGACCTACTTCAAACTCGATGCGCCCTATGACATCAAAACCACCTTCACCAATGACATGCTGGATCGCAGCATCAAAATGCCGAAATAGCGTTTTTTGCGATTTGTTTCAAAACTAAAAAAAGCCCATTCGCCAATGGCGGATGGGCTTTTTGTTGAACCAGTCTCAAAAATGTGGCTAAGGGTTTAGGGTAAGGCGTCCCGTAAATTGAAAACGGAGCGTACACGCAGTACGTGAGTATTTCAATTTGCGGAACAACGCAGCCCTGGGCCCTTAGACGCATTTTTGAGGCTGGTTCTAATCGATGCGACACTCCTCGGCTATCTCCGTGGCATCCGCATCCATTCCCAGATGCCGATAGAGATGGCGGGTATATTTGCCGAATTCTTCATGCGTTTTCATATCCAGGGTGCGCGGATACGGCAGATCGATGGGAATGTTATCGGCCATGCGGGCCGGGCCGCAGGTGAGTACGATCACCCGGCTCCCCAGAAATACGGCTTCCTGGATCCCATGGGTTACAAACAAAATCGTTTTCTGACTTTCTTTCCAGATGCGCAGCAGCTCCAGGTTCATCTTTTCACGCGTCAGGGCATCCAAGGCACCAAAGGGTTCATCCATCAAAACGAGTTTGGGGTCATGAATTAAAGCCCGGGCAATAGCGGTGCGCTGCTGCATGCCGCCGGAAAGCTCATGGGGATATTTATCCTCAAAGCCCTGCAAACCGACCATTCCGAGAAGATAGTGCGCCCGTTCCAGACTTTCCTTGCGCGGCAGACCGAGAATCTCTGCCGGCAGAAGCACATTCTGGAGTATCTTGCGCCATTTCAACAGCAACGGTTGTTGAAACACCATCCCAATGTCTTTGGAGGGATCGAAGGGGTTGGCGTCGCTGCCGATTTTTACGGTACCGCCTTCATAGGAATGTATGCCTGCCAGGATCTTTAGGATCGTCGTCTTGCCACAGCCGGATGGGCCCACAATCGAAACCAATTCGCCGGCTTTGACGTCAAAAGTGACCTCCGAAACCGCCAGAAACTCCTCTTTGCGGGTCTTAAAGACCTTGCGGACGTCTGAGAGATGAATAAACGATTCACTCATTTTAGATTCCCTTTGCTTTAGATTTCTTTGGGGGCCTGGCCAATAAAAATGTATTCCAGCAACAGCACAAGGCCGTAAAGGACCACACCGATAGCCGTAATGATCAGCACCGCCATAAACATGGCAGCAGTGTCCAGGGTGACCTGGACCTGCAGCATGAGATAACCCAGCCCCTCCTGGGAGGCGATAAACTCCCCGACAATGGCGCCCGCAACCGCCAGAACCACCGCAACTTTCATACCCGAAAAAAGATAGGGCAACGAACCGGGAAGCTGGATCTTGGTGAATATCTGCCAGCGTGAAGCCCGCAGCGTGCGGACCAGATCCAGTAGATCGGGGTCACTCTCTCTGAGGCCGCGTTCCATCGTCAATAAAATTGGTAAAAAACATATACTAAATGATATCAAAATATTGGGGCCGACCCCATAGGACATCCAGACAATAAACAGGGGCCCCAGGGCCACCTTGGGTATCATATTCAAACTGACCATCAGCGGCATAAACAAGGTTTCCATTATTTTGAACCAGTTGAAAATGAGCGCCAGACTCACACCGGCGATCACGGCCAGAAAATAGCCGCCGAACACTTCGGCCGCCGTAATATACGTATTGTGAAGCCAGCCATAGTCTTCACCCAGGGAAAGCAGGGTAGCGCCCGGACTCGGCATAACATAATCAGGGATGTTGCTGATCGTAACCCATAGCTGCCAGATAATAACGACTCCCAGATGAATCAGGATAATTAGCGTATAACGGCGCGCCTGTTTAGCTATGTCTTTCATATATTCACACCTTTTTTGGTTGGTCCCGCCGATGGCGGGATTGAGCCAGTTGAACCCGTTAAAAAGGAATGATATCCAATTTTGTTTAATCCGCCTCTGGCGGGCTAACGGTCAACGGGCTCAACCGATAGATTATTTTCGACTCAAAACCTCGCTCACGGCTTCTTCAAATACCTCGATCCCTTCCCGCAGTGCTCCTTCCGTAATCGTCAATGGCGGTGCAATTTTAACACATTCACCCTGACGGCCCACCGGCGCAAACATCAGCAGGCCTTTCTGATAGCAGGCCGTGTTTATTTTAAGCGCGGTTTCACCATCCGGTCCGGCGGTTTTGGGGTCTGCGACCCGAATGCCGGCCACCAATCCTTTACCGTGGACCACGACCAAAATTTTGGGATATGGGTTGCAGATTCGTTCCAATTCGGGAATCAGGATTTCGCCCATGCGGGCGGCATTGTCGATTAACGCCTCTTTTTGCAAAATTTTCAGATTGGCAAGGGCGGCCGTCACACAAAGCGGCGAGGCCGAATGGGTTGAGGTCATTGAACCCGGAGGATATAAATCCATAATGTCCGCCCTGCCGATAACCGCTGCAATCGGCAGCGATGAACTCAGGCCCTTGCCGCAGGCGATCAAATCCGGCCGCACACCATAATGCTCGTAGCAAAACATTTTCCCGGTGCGCCCGAAACCGGCCTGGACCTCATCGTAAATCGTGACAATATCGTGGGTCCGGCAAAACGCTTCCAGATTTTGAGCGTATGCCACCGGCATAAAATCTGCGTATCCACCCTGGTATGACTCGGTTAACACCCCGGCGATCTCCGTTTCTTTGATTCCTTTGGCGGCGATGGTTTCCCGGAAAAGATCAAACGATGTATCCGTGGTATGATAGCCGTCCGGAAATGGAACCTGAACAAAAGTGGGGTCGGCGCTGCCGATCCATTTTTTCAGCGCCGGGTTGCCCCCGACCAGCTGGGCGCCCAGGGTACGGCCATGAAAGGCATTTTCGAAAGAAACGATATATTTTTTATCTGCACCATGTTTTTCGAGTGCATAGGTTTTCGCCAATTTAATGCAGTTTTCAATCGCCTCGCTGCCGGTGCTTAATAAAAACACCTGATAACCGGCCGAATCCGGGGAAAGGTTCTGTAAAGCTTTGGTGAGTTCGGCGCGTTTTTCATGCACGAACACATAGGTGGCCAGCAGACCCTGATCAATTTGTTCCTTTAGAGCGGCTTTGATTTCTTCCCTGCCGTGACCGGCATTTGCCAGAAGCACACAGGATGACCAGTCGATCCAGCGATTGCCCCATTTGTCATCAACGCTATAATTTTCAGCCCGATCCCAGACAACCGGCGGCATGCCCATCATCGAGCGCGGTTCGGATTCTTTTAAAGACGTGAAAATGGCCAGGGATTCCGGAACCGGTATCTTGGTTTGAATGGTTCGATAGCGGGTCGATACTTTTTTTACGTCAACAGGTTCAAGTGAATATTCTGCCATGGGGGGTCACTCCTAAGGCATTGTTCATAAATTACTAATGTAAAGATTCATCTGAGTCATAAATATGGGCCATGGAGTAGATAAGATTTCGGATTGCGGATTTCAGATTTCGGATTTTAATTTGCACCACATCTGGTATTTCAATCCGCAATCCGCAATCTGAAATCCGCAATTGATTTAGCTCCAATTAATTACCGGATAAACGTTTTGGTTAACATAAAACCATCAAATTAATTTAAGCGCGCATTACTCATGTTTCAGCCTCACACCGGGTTCCGGTTCGTATGTGATCAGGGCGATATCTCCTTCATTTAAAATGGATAGCCGCGCCGCCTCGTGAACCAGCTCGTTGATATAGGAGTTCTCCGGTGTCGCCATCAGGCCTTTGCGGTTCGCCGCTTCCCTGGCTTGAAGCCTCACCGAATGGGCCTTTTCCGGATCCTGATCCACACGGGCCTCAAGTTGGCTCATGTATTTGATATTGTTCATAACGGAGTCCGGACCGTAGCCGACGGGTTTATAGCCTTCGCCTTCCCAGGGTATCAGCTGAAAGAAGTCCGGATTGACATAATGGAAAAGCTTGTTGCCCGGACCCCGGCCTTTTATGAAACTGTATTCAACGCCCCTAAACTGATCGTTATGTTTGAATACGGCGCCTTTATCATTGCCCTCAAAAAACATGGAGAGGCCCTGCTCATTCGGACCGGCGCCGTCATCCGGGTATCCCAGACCATCTGTCACCGACAATAGGGCTCCGTTTTCAAACCGCACGCGGCCATTGGCCCACATATAGGCCTCATTACCATTGGGAAATTTACCTTTTACACCGCAAACCGAGACCTCGACAGGCTTGAGGCCGGTGATGAAATAGACCAGATCCACATAATGGCAGCCCACGTATACAAAAGGATCGGTGAAATCCATCGTAAACCAGTTCTGAAAGTTGGAGTAGCGGTAATAGTAAGGTTCAATCATTTTGGCTTCACCGATGACGAATTCGCCCAAATCACCGCTCTGGTAATTCCGCCTGGCCATTAGCGATCGTCGGTCGAAACGCTTGTGATATTCAACACCGACATATAGGCCCTTGGATTCAGCTTTTTGGGCAATTTCAACGGCGTGTCGATGGGTCAGGACCAGTGGTTTAACGCATAAGATGTGCTGATTGCAGTCCAACACGTCCATGACCACCTGATAATGAAGCTGGTCCGGCAGCGCAACGACAACAGCCTGATAAGGCGCCATTTGGCTCAAGACGGACTTATATAACTGAAGATCGACATCCGCAGTGGAATCCAGTGCCGGGTAAGGCTTAAAACCTTGCCCCGGGAAGGCCTCTTTGATCAGGGTGTTATCCGTAAGGGCCTGCAGGGAGCTTACACGGGCATCGCAAACCGAGATATCCTTGACATATCCCAGGCGTTGCAGATGATAAACCGAGGGCAGGAGCAGGTCATTGACAATCATCCCGGCGCCGATCATCAAAAGATCCAACGGTTTGTAATCGTTCACTTTATTATTCTCCTGATAATGCTGTTTCCGGCAATTTGAATTTTACGCGCACGCCCCGCTTAAATCCCGCGGCCGCATGCAAAAAGGGATTGTTAACGATCCACCCGGGCAGTGGTGCTTTTCATTACTTTTTCGACTTCGGCCAAGGTTGCCATGGTGGTATCACCCGGTGTGGACATGGCCAGCGCACCGTGAGCCGCGCCGTAATTTACGGCCTCCCCAGGTTCCTTGCCGCTCAGGAAGGCATAAATCAGACCGGACGCAAAGCTGTCACCGCCCCCGACCCGATCGTAAATTTCGAGATTCTCGCGCAGCAGGGCATCATAGAATTCCCCGTCATAATAGAGGATCGCGCCCCAGTCATTGACACAGGCGGTTTTGGCATTTCGCAGGGTGGTGGCCACCGCTTTGAAATTCGGGTAAGCCGCTACGACGCGCTCGATCATCTTTTTAAACGCAGAGGTATCAAGCTTGGAGATATCCTCGTCCAGGCCCTCGACTTTATAACCCAGGGCGGCCGTGAAATCTTCCTCGTTGCCCAGCATGACATCAACGTATTGGGCAATTTCCCGATTGATTTCGATGGCTTTTTCCGAACCGCCGATGTCTTTCCATAACGAGGGCCGATAATTCAGGTCATAGGAAATCATGGTGCCGTTGCTTTTGGCGGCCTGCATGGCCTCGATGATGACCTGCGGTGTTGTCTCCGAAAGACCCGCATAGATGCCGCCGGTATGAAACCAGCGAACACCTTCTTTGGCGAAAATTTGATCCCAATCGATATCACCTTCCCGCATTTGCGATGCAGCCGTGTATCCCCGGTCGGAACAACCCAGCGCGGCTCTGACGCCGAAACCGCTTTCGGTGAAATTCAGGCCCACTCTAACTTTGCGGCCAATGCCGTCAAAGGGCACCCAGCGGACATGAGATAAATCCACCCCGCCCTGCAGCAACAGGTCTTCCAGCAATCGGCCGACGGGATTATCGGCAATTGCGGTTACCAAAGCGGCCCGCATTCCAAAGCAGCGCCGCAATCCGCGCGCAACATTGTATTCACCGCCGCCCTCCCAGACCTGGAATTGGCGGGTGCGTGCCACCCGGGTGTC
>JASFIU010000140.1:0-9998 GCA_050122495.1 Desulfobacterales bacterium
GACCACTCCCATGGGTTGAATTGCCAGCAATGTATTGTCTTTAAAAATAACCTGCAAGTCTGCTTCAGCGCCCGCAACAGCGGCAAACTCAGTTGTCCGGGTCATTGCGAAACCTGCCGCTATTATCAGGATACCTACTACCCGCGACTCCAATTTATACATCAGTTCGACACCCCGGCGGCAGTGGTCAAGGACCTGTATTTTTGGGCGGGAAACCTGGAAATGGCCCGCCTTTGTGAAATCGATGCAATGGGTCTGGTTGGAATGGGAGTTGAGCAAGTCGTACACCACCGTTCGCTGGAATGTGTCATTTCCGGCGCTAAAAAAAAGGCCCTGGGAGATCCGGACATTCCAGCAGAGGGCATCGTTTTCATCAAAAACAGGCAATTGGAGCAGCTAAAAATAAAATTGTCGGTTTATTTATTGAAAGAACCCCAGGGCGCATTTCTGGTATTGGCAGCGCCCGAATCCAACGGTCATTCGCGAATATAGCGAATATCGCGTTTCGCTCTGGCCTGACAGATTTATATGCGGGCACATTTTGCCGTTTACGATCATGACCCGTTAAAAAAGGCAAGCTTCATTGATAGTATTATTAGATATAAATACAAATAGTTATGAAAAATATAAACTAAAATAAACTTTTGCATGCTTTTTGCATTTCTAGAGCACATCTGCAGTTGTGGGATATATCTGCGAATCCCAAAGTAAATGAATCGAAAAAAGGATGGAACCGATGAAAATTTATGGTGATAATGGAATTTTAAAAGATAGCCTTCCGCAAAAAACCCAAAAAAATGAAGCAACACCGAATGCGGATTTCAAAAATATTCTGAAGGAGTCGGTCGAAAACTCAACCCCAAATCCGTCGAAAATTCAGCCCACTACGGTGATGGATCCAATATCGGCGATTCGGATCGACCCGTTATCCTCCCAGGACAAAACCATAGCAGTTGAACGCATCGATAACCTAATAAATTTACTTGATAAATATCGTCGGAAGCTCGGCGATCCGCATGTCACCTTACGAACGCTTGAACCGGTGATCGGCACGATTGAGAAAGAAAAGGACCAGTTGTCGGGATTGCTGGAAACGCTGCCGAAGGAGGACGGGCTCAGAGATGTACTCAATCAAACCCTGATTACCGCATCCTTGGAGGTTATCAAATTTAACAAGGGCGATTATATCACTTCATGACATCGCTTCAGGCACCACTGATGCTTGAATCCGGCAACCAGCACAATCCGCATCTCAAACGAATTCAGCGCTATATTGATCGGTTACCCAGCCTTTCGACTACGGCAGCCAAGGTTTTAGAGACCTGCAACAATCCGGAGGCTTCACCCAATGAACTGAATCGCGTGATTTCATTGGACCTGGTGCTGACCGGTCAGGTTTTGAAACTGATTAATTCAGCCTATTATTCACTTCCCCATCCCATCTCGTCACTCACCCGCGCCATTATTATGCTCGGCATCAACACCGTAAAAAATTTGGTACTGAGTTTTGCCATCCTCCAGCATATGCGCAACAAACGTACGTTCCCGGCCTTATGCGTTGAAGACTTCTGGGCGCATTCACTCTGCGTAGGCGTCACCGCCAAATGCCTGGCGAAGGCCAAGGGCGTTTCCCTAACGGAGCAGGAAGAATTTTTTGTGGGTGGACTTCTGCACGATTTGGGTAAAATTCCGCTGAACTACCTGTTTCCGGACAAATGCGTTCAGGCTTTAAACGAGGCCAAAAGTTCCCAGCGGGCCCTGTTTCATGCCGAGGAAGCGGTTTTTGGCATCGATCATGCCGCGGTGGGGGGTATGATTGCAGAAAAGTGGCAGCTGAGCCCGGCACTGATTCAAATCCTTTCTTTTCACCATCGTCCGGAAGAAGCCCAAAAACGCAATCATCCGGTGGTATTTATGGTTGCCCTGGCTGATATTTTTGCACAGCTGCTGCAAAAAAGGTCGTCCGGTGAAACGTTAGCACCTAACGCCCTGTGCACTTATTTGCTTGAGCGGGTTAAAGTGAATTGGTCATTTCTTTATGATTTGCGGGATACGGTTTTAGGCGAAATCGACAAAGCAAAGATCTTTTTGGAAATCACATAATAAGGGATTGCATGATGAGAATAAAATTTTGGGGCGTCAGGGGGTCGATTCCGAGTCCGGGCCCCGATTTTGTAAAATACGGTGGGAACACCCTTTGTGTCGAGTTGAGTTTGAAGGATCTAAACCGCCTGATCATCATTGACGCCGGCTCCGGGCTGCGGTTGCTGGGTGATCAATTGATGCGCAGGCCGGTTTCAGCGGAACCCCTCAGCATCGATATGTTTCTAACGCACACGCATTTGGATCATATACTCGGATTTCCCTTTTTTGCTCCCATATTTCTACCCGGCACCCGGCTGAGGATCCATGGTCCGGTTACCTGTGAGGAGGATTCTCTCGAAGCGGTACTGGGCGGGCAGCTATCTTACCGTTATTTTCCGGTCCGCCAGGCAGAGCTGGCAGCCGAGATCGAGTATATCAACCTGAAAGAAGGCCGCTTTGATCTTGGCGATGGTATTGGACTGACAACGAAATATTTAAACCATCCCCTTTTATGTTTGGGTTTTCGTTTCGAATATGAAGGCAAAACATGTTGTACGGCCTACGACACGGAACCGTTTCACAACCTTTTTATCACCGATCCGAACGATCCCGATTTTGATGCCACCATGGCCCAGGAAGGCATGGCGGCCGCCCGGGATGAAAATCGCCGCCTGGAAGAATTTTTTGGCGGTGCGGATTTGCTCATTCATGATGCCCAGTTTACCCGGGAAGAATATGACGCCTCCAAACGGGGTTGGGGGCATTCGCCGGTGGAATTTGCCATCAAATCGGCCAGGCGATCTAAAGTCAAGCGCCTGGCCCTGTTTCACCACGATCCGATGCGCACCGACGCTCAGTTGGACGATTTGGCTGATCAGCACTGTAATTCAAAGGATGCGGATGCTAGCGAAGTTTTTTTCGCCCGCGAGGGCATGCAGGTGGAGTTATGAAGCTCAATTTCGGGCTATAGCTACAGAAAAGATGTCCTGGAGTATATTTAACACGCTGAAACAACTTGGGGTAAATTCGAAATCCGAAGCACGAATTTCGAAACAAATTCCAAATCATAAATTCAAATGTTTAAAACAGTTTTGAATTTCGGTCATTCGATATTCGGATTTGTTTCGGATTTCGTGCTTCGGATTTTTATTCCTAAAAGCCCTTTAAGGATTACTGTCTCATTTCTCAGTTGCCATAAAGACTTAGCTATTTTTAAATATCAAGGGGTAACCGTTTGCGCAAATGCTGTCTCTGCAGACGATAGATCAGATCGTTTAGCAGCCTTTCATCATCTTTGCTTATTTCATTAAACTCGAGGCCCATCTCGTAATGTGTTGTTTCCGGGTTTTTTTTCACTCTTTTTATCTGAGCCGTTTTTATTTTAATGGGCTGTCGGCTAATTTCCGCTGGAAAGACCAATTCGATATCTTTTAGGGTGTCAGAATCGGTGAAGGCTGGTTTCTGCTGTGCGCGGCTGTCGGTTTGGACCAGGGCCGCAAGCGAGCCCCCGAGACTTATATCTAAAACGTCAAGTTCGTGTCGCGTGGCATCCAGGCTGAAGCAAAGTTTTGTCTCGATCGGCGCATTAATCCTGAAAAGTTTTCGGCGTTGTTTGCGCTCCACTTCCTCAGGCAGTTTAATATATATCTGGTTGCCTTCAATGTGTCCGCCGGTGGTTGTGAAGACATAGTTGATATTATCGTTGCCGGTAAATTCAAAGTGTATCTGCCAGATATCGATATCGGCGGCGGCCGCTTTAAATCCTTCAGGGATATCGATAATAAAGTACGATTCGCTTTCTTTTCGCTTTAGGTGGGTCACCAGGGTAAGGTGCTTAAAATCGGTATTTGCCAGCCTGAGTCTAAGAAGGGTCCTGCGTTGCAGTAATTCCTTAAATAGTCTTGTGATTCCAGTGCCCCTGATTTTTTCGGATTCGACCATAGGCGCTTGCCATATTCCGGACTATAATCGGGTTACACTATCGGCATACGCCGGATCCTGCAGCAGTTTTTTGGCAAAGTCCAAGTACTTGCCGGTAATGGCGCGAACCGCCAGCTGCAGCGCATAGGGTTTAATCGGTTTTTCCAGGAGATAATTTACTCTCGAGGCTAAACACATATTGACGACGTCATCACTGGCATTTCCACTGATGATGATCGCATCTTCATGGGCTGTGGGAAACTTTGTTTCAATAGCGTCCAGAAAGTAGAATCCGCTCAAACCGCCAAGAAACACATCCACGACGAAAATCGCCACACCGACATCGCGCTGCAGACAATGGTCAATAGCGCTATCGGCATTTGAAAACGAT
Source organism: Desulfobacterales bacterium (assembly GCA_050122495.1). GTDB lineage: Bacteria > Desulfobacterota > Desulfobacteria > Desulfobacterales > JAHEIW01 > JAHEIW01. The sequence goes on from JASFIU010000140.1 coordinate 4,397, forward strand.
ATGACGTTGCCCCAGCTATAAAAGCTTTCGACCAGTTCGCGAATGACATCGCAAATGCCTTTATCATCATCGACGACAATTACATCTAAACCGTCCGACATATTTTCATCCTCCCCGAATATAGTTACTCACTTGGCTGGGGTCCAAAGCGACATCTAACTCCGCCTGTTTTAGCTCCCATCGTCGCCGAGTTGAATAGGGCCTTCGTTTCAGTGTCCGAGGCCATATTTTTCAATTTTCCGATACACGGTGGAAACATTGACGCCCAGTATTTTGGCTGCTTTGGGACGGTTTCCGCCGGTGATTTCGAGTACTTTTTCGATATGACGTTTTTCAATCTCCTCAAGGGTAAGTAACTCCACATTTTTACGTCTTTCAGGCCCTTCATAAGGCAGCAAATTCAAGGTCGCCGCCAGCGTCAGCGTTTTTCCCTTTTCCTGCAGCACCGCCGCAGCGATGATATTTTCCAACTCTCTGACGTTGCCCGGATAAGAATACTGCATCAGACGCTCTTCAAGTTCCGGTTCCAGGGTGTTGATTTTTTTGTCATTCGCACTGGCATGGTTATGTAAGAAATGACGGGCAATGGGCAAGATGTCTTTCCTTCTTTCTCGCAGGGGCGGCACCTTTATATTATACATGTTGATACGGTAATATAGATCAGACCGAAAGCCCCCTTGAAGAATTTCTTCGTTTATATCCCGGTTTGTTGCTGCGATGATGCGAACATCTACATTGCGAATCTCGGTGCTGCCCAGGCGATAAAGCTCGCGCTCTTCAATTACGCGTAGCAGTTTGCCCTGCAATGACGGGTCCAACTCTGTAATTTCATCCAAAAAGAGGGTGCCGCCGCTGGCGGCCTCGAAGAAACCAATTTTTTCGTTAGCGGCATCCGTGTAAGCGCCTTTGGTGTGGCCAAAAAATTCATCTTCAAAAATGGTTTTACTGAATGAAGCCATGTTCACGGCATAAAAGGGCGCACGCGAGCGGTTGCTCAATTTATGAATGACTCGAGCCAGCATTTCTTTGCCGGTGCCGGACTCACCGCTGATCACCACACTGTAATCCGTGCCCGCCACGGCTTCCACTTGATGGAATATTAACGCCATGGCTTCATCTTCAGCCACGATGTCTGTGAATGCCCCCGGATCTCTGAGGTTGGAAAATACTTTTTTGCTGCCAAACTGCTCCAGATCATGTTTTAGCGTATGCGCTTCCAGAGTTCGATTCACCAGCGCAATTAGCTTTTCACTATTGAGAGGTTTTACCAGATAATCCGAAGCCCCCAGGCTCATTGCCTGAACCGCAGATTCAACATCATCAATGGCGCTGACAATAACGCAGGCGACATTGGGAGATCTTGCTTTTATTTTTTGCAGAACCTCCATGCCGGTCAAATGGGGCATCATCAAATCCAGTAAAACCAGCTGAAAGTCATATTCACTCACCAGATCCATTACCCGTCGGCTATCCGATACCAGCGCCGGCTCCGGCAAACCTGAACTGACCAGCGTCGCCTTGATGCTGAGCAATAATCCCTCATCGTCATCCACCACCAGAACAGGCGTATGTTTAAATGGTATCGACTCCATCATTTTCATGTTAGATTGAAATCAGAAAACAGTCAACGATTTTCTCTTTGAGGCGTGCATAACTGTCTAATATATTTTTACATTTAAGCGATTCGCAAAATGCATCAAACTTCTGCGTTATTTGTTATTGGTTATCAGTTACGGGTTGCGATGGAGCGATTCTGTTCTGATATTCATGCAAATAACCAATAACCATTAACGAATAACGGATAACGTTCAATTGAGCGTTGGCGCTCAATTGAATCAACGGCTAATCGTTGTCCGTGAAGATACGCTCAATCGTGCGTTTAAGGCTTTGTTGCCAGGGCTTTGGATCGATTCCGAAGGCTTTTTTAATGCGGCTGCAATCCAGGGCTGAATAGGGCGGACGTTTGGCCGGGGTAGGGTATTCAGCAGTCGTTATGGCTTTGACCTGCTGGGTTTGGAGAGGGACGTACGGCGATGCCAGGCGTAGAACTTCATTGGCCAAGCCGTGCCAGGAAGTTACGCCATGTCCGCAATAATGATAGGTTCCCCACTCAAGGTCGGCCGAACGGTCGATTTTCCCGGCAATGGTTAAGACTGTCTCGGCCAGGTCGGCTGCGCTTGTGGGGGACCCGAATTGATCGGCCACCACCGGAATACGCTTTTTTTCGGTGCCCAGATCGAGCATTGTTTTGACAAAATTGCGGCGATAGACACTGTATAGCCATGATGTTCGCAGGATAATATGGTTATGCAAAACCGATCGGACGGCGACTTCTCCCTGGGCCTTACTTTGGCCGTAAATTCCAAGAGGGGCGATCGGATCGCTTTCATGGTAGGGCTTCCCTTTGCTGCCATCAAAGACATAGTCGGAAGATATGTGAATTAATGCAATCGTGCGATCAGCGCAGCAGCGGGCCAGAAAACCCGGAGCGATTTTGTTGACTTCAAAGGCCAGGTCAACTTCTTTTTCGGCTGTATCGACGTTGGTATACCCGGCGGCATTTACCACCACAGAAGGAGCGGTTTCAGCAAGGGCGGTTTTAACCTGGTTGGGCCGGGTGATGTCCAGATCCTGCCGCCTGGGCGCCAGAAATTCTATATTAAAGGCCTTTGCCTGTCGGACCAATTCACGGCCAAGTTGTCCGTTAGCGCCCGTAATCAGCATCCTCATGCTGCGCTCTCCGGGTTATACAGTCTTTCGGGAGGGATTTCGGAGAGGCACGGCAGTCGGCGGTCCTTATCCGATATCGTCGGTTTTTTTACCGGCCAATCAATTGCAATGGATGGATCCGACCATAAGATTCCGTTTTCATCGTCCGGCTCATAATATTGGGAACATTTATAGGCAATATAAGCGCTTTCACTCAATACGCAAAAGCCATGGGCAAAGCCCGGTGTTAACAGTACCTGACGCCTGTTTTGCTCCGAAAGGTGCACACCGACCCAACGGCCGAATGTGGGCGATCCGGGACGAATATCGACGGCCACATCAAAAATTTCTCCGGTGATGGCTTGAACCAGTTTGGCCTGGGGATGGGTCACCTGGAAATGCATCCCTCTTAAAGTGCCCTTAAGGGAATAGGAAAGATTATCCTGCACGAAGGTCAGGCTCAGCCCGGCTGCTTTGTAACGATCGGCCTGATAGGTTTCCAGAAAACAGCCGCGGCGGTCTTGAAAGACCTGCGGCTCAATGATCAAAACACCTTCTAGATCGGTTGGAATCACATTCATGCCAACTCCCGTCTTTTTGAAACAATTTTCGCTGTTACGTCCTTCGATGCCAATCGTTGGAAGCGATAATGTATTTATTTTATGCTATTTCCGCTTGTCGTGCAATACGCTGGGGCGATCGATTTCAGAAAGCATCCCCGCAATTTGCCGATAGGCCTGCATGTCCGTAAGCCATTCTTGCGGTATGGCATCCATCCCCAGATGCGCTCCGAGTACCATTCCGACGATCAAACCTCTTGCGGCTGAATCGCCGCCGGCCATTACATTTTCGACCAATGCTTGTTTAAGATCGGTTTCATATTTGGCGATAAGGTGAATCACTCCGGGAAAGGCAGCCGCGGTTTCGCACATCTGACCGAGATCCAGAATTGCCTGCCGAGTCCCCTGCTTGGTGCTTTGCAGTCCCAATTCGATCCATTCTGTAAATGGATCTGAATTAAATTCCTCACGTTCGGTTGACTCGATGGCCGCCAGGGGAGAGGCACCTTTTAATACCTGATACGTGACTTTTGAAAAAAACACCGCGCTTTTAATGACCTGTGAATTGTTGTGGGTAAAGGCCGTCTGCGCTGCAGCGCTGGCAGCCAGTTTTTCAGGATCATCGCGATACACATATACGAGCGGTGCAATCCGGGATGCCCCTGCCAGGTCATCAGATTCGGATCCCGCCTGGGATGGTGATTTTGCGGATTCAATGTTTTCAAGGGTACCTTTGGTGGCTTTATCCATATATCCTTCATAGTTTTCAAAGAGGGATTGCCAGCGCCGGGAGAAATCGTCCAAATCAAATCCGGCACAGCGGCTCACAGATTCCAGTAAAATCATGGTTTGATCCCCGTAATGAGTGAATTCACCGAGCATTTTGGTTGGATGGTAAGTCGGGCGAACGGGTTGCAGATAGGTCTCCACAAGGCCGAACTTTTTGTCGATAACATTCGTATTATAGATCCAATGAACGCCTAATGCCAGAGAATCGGCGGCAAAAGACCCCAGTACCATTGCTTTTGTTTGTTCTTGCATTGTTGGCCTCCTGTGTGACCGGCTTCACGTTATCTTTGCATTTCTGATGATTTTAGTACACTGGATGTGGATGATTTTAGAGGCAATATACTCATTTATGAAGCGGATGCCATCAGGCTTATGGTTTGCCTCGTCCATTTTGGCTGACCCGGGTAGAAAGGGCGGACGAGAGCCCACCGGCGAATGGTGGGTTCAAGACAATTTGTATTTATCGGCGAGTTGTTCCAGCTGCCGTAAATACTGTTTTTGATGGATCATACCGATTTGCGATTGAAAATCGCGGGTCAAAAATTCAATATGGGGTCTGATATCAATGCCGTTTGAATTCAGATTTTCATCATTGGCTTTGTCAAGAATGAGGATTGAATAGTAAGTCGTCAACAGCCTGATCTTTGAATCTCTTCTCAATAGATAACTTTTACCCGCCAGGGTGTTCAAAAAAAATCCTGAATAGTTGTACATCTCATTCAGACCCGGCCGAACGCTTTTGGCTTCATCACCGGTTTGGTCCGTAAGCCACAGATAAAAAGTCTGCATTACGGATTCAAGTATTTCGGCTTCATTTTGCAGGATATCTCTTATCAGATAAAGCCGTTTTTTTCCCAACACCCGGAAAAAGTGGGCCATATTACGATACAGATTGTACAGAGAGGCGGTTTCTCCGGTGACATTTGGCGGGTTGGCGGATAATTTTTTAAGCGCCTGCTGAAACTGGATATAGGTACCGCCTTTAAACTCATATGCCTGGACATATTCCTGCTCATCGAGATATGTAAAAAACGCTTTAATCTGCTGTTCGAGGTCTTGAAAGCTCGGGGGGCCCTCTTCGGGGCGTGTATCTGTTTTGGGCCCGAATACTTCTGTTAGCTTTTGCTGCGGGACCGTTTCGCCTTTTACGGATGCCAGCTCTTCTTCGAGACTCGTCAGCTTTTCCATCAGCTCTTTTGTTCGTTTCTCCCATTCGACCCGCTCATCTTTTCTAGCCGTTTCAATGCTTTCCTTTTGCCAGCTGGCAAATAGATTCCAGCCGAAATAGGCCGCGATTCCGACGATCACGATGACAATGGCTACTTTTAAGAATTTTTCCGCTTTTTCCATTTCTAGTGCAAGCCTTCCATTTATATTTGAGTTTTAAAAAGTTCGCAGGTGCCCCCGGCAAGAATCGAACTTGCGGCACATGGATTAGGAATCCATTGCTCTATCCACTGAGCTACGGGGGCTCAAGGCTTTACAGAATGCACTTTAGGCCTGATGGGTGTATGGATGGGACTTCGGTCTGAAGTTTCCATGGT
>JASFIU010000141.1:0-9915 GCA_050122495.1 Desulfobacterales bacterium
TGGGCCTGCTTTGCACCGGTCTGCTGCTGAACCTAATCGCAGCGGAAGGGTCTGCGCCTTATCTCAGCCTGAATCCGCTGCAGCACCTGATCATCGGCGGTAGTATGTTTGCATTCGCATACATGGCCACCGACCCGGTTTCAGCTGCCCACATGCAAGGCGCCCGGTGGGTTTTTGGGTTCGGCATCGGTGCGCTGACGGTCTTGATTCGGGTTTACAATCCCGCGTTTCCGGAAGGGGTCGGTCTGGCCGTGTTGTTTATGAACCTGTTTGCGCCACTGCTGGATCACATTGAAATTAAATTCAGACTAAGGAAGCGGATCCCCAATGTCTAGCCGATTGAAATCCATCTTGTTTGCGGCAACGCTATGTCTCGTCTGCAGCGTTATCCTGACAACCGCCTCCAAGGGCCTGCAGCGATTTCAGGAAGCAAACATGCGGATCGACAAGCAGCGCAACATCCTCGTGTCGGTGGGTCTTGTGGAACAAGGCCGGCGATACACGGCCGATAAAATCCAGTCCTTGTATGCTGAATATATTAAACCACTCTGGGTGGATCCGTCCGGCCGGCTGATCGACGAATCCGAGCGGGGCGAGAAGGATTTTCCGCTTTATGTCTATTTGGATGAAGAAAAGATTGAAGCGTACATCGTCCCATTCAACTCCCGGGGATTGTGGGGCAGAATCCATGGGTATCTGGCGATTGAAAACGATGGCAGCACGATTTCCGGCTTTACCGTTTACAAGCATTCAGAAACGCCCGGGCTCGGGGGTGAAATTGAAAAGGCCTGGTTTCAAAAAAACTGGGTCGGGAAAAAGATCGTTGATCGCAGCGGTGAATTCGTGTCGGTTTCAATCGCTAAAGGAGCGGTGCAGGATATGATCCAGCCCCAAAAACAGCCCCACTACGTCGATGGTATCAGCGGTGCCACGCTGACAGGCAAATACTTGACGGCCGGTCTCAAAGAGATTCTCGAAGACTACGAACCGGTGTCGATCCAATTCCGGAAAAATCTGATCACCGCACCTCCGGGATAGGGATGCAGCATCAAATCAGGTTATAGGCCTATAAGTGGTTTCAAAACCTCAGATCAGGTTGAAGAGTTAAAAGTGCCTAAAGTGAACTAAAATGACTAAAGTGCCTAAAGTTAAGGCGTCGCTGCGCTCCATCTTTTATATTAAATAGATAGAATTCCACAACTTTAGTCACTTTAGATCACTTTAAACTTTAGCGCACTTATTTGTTGTGAGCATTTATCGGAGGGCTGCAACGCAGCCATTGGGCCTTAGATGGGGTTTTGAAACCACTTCTAGTAGACGGAGTTGACTATGAACGGAACAATCATCACAAAACCCTGGGGAGCGATTCGCAAGACCCGGTCGTTTAAAGACATTGTGCGTGCGCTGTGGGATGTCAACCCGATCTCCAAACAGATCCTGGGAATCTGCTCCGCTTTGGCGGTTACCGTGCAGTTGAACACCGCCATTGTCATGAGTATTGCCTTGACCTTCGTGGTGGCTTTTTCCAGCCTAATCATTTCATGCATGCGTCGCGTCATACCCCGAAACATTCGCATCATCGTAGAGGTGGCCGTTATCGCCACTCTGGTGATCATGGCCGATGAACTGCTCAAAGCATTTATGTACCAGATCAGCAAACAACTGTCTGTTTTCGTGGGGCTGATCATTACCAACTGCATCGTCTTGGGCCGGGCCGAGGGTTTTGCGCTCTCCAATCCACCGTTGCGTGCATTCATGGACGGTATTGCCAACGGCATCGGATATAGTTCAATTCTAATCGGCGTGGCATTCTTCAGGGAATTGCTGGGCTCCGGCAAACTCTTCGGTTTCCAGGTGGTGCCCAGCGTATTTTACGAATGGGGATACGTCAACAATGGCCTGATGGTGTTGGCTCCTGGAGCCTTTATCATCATCGGACTGTTCGTATGGCTGGAACACACCCTGCTGAAACGGCAATAACTCGACTATCCGGATAACGGGATAAACGAACATGGAAAACCTGATCAGCATCGCACTCAATTCGGTCTTTGTCGGTAATATTCTATTGGCCTATTTTCTGGGGATGTGTTCTTTTCTGGCAATTTCCAAGAATATGAAAACAGCCACAGGGCTCGGGATTGCGGTGGTCTTTGTTCTGTCCATCACCACGCCGGTTAACTGGCTGGTTTACCGCTTTTTGCTGGCCCCCGGCGCTCTGGCCTGGGCCGGACTGCCCACTGTAAATTTGAGCTTTTTAAAGTTGGTGCTGTTCATCGCCACCATTGCCGCCATCGTTCAGGCTCTGGAAATGGTCATTGACCGATTTTCGCCGGCGCTTTATGCAGCCTTAGGTGTTTTTCTACCGTTGATCACCGTAAACTGTGCCATTCTGGGGGTATCTTTGTTCATGGTTGAACGTTCTTACACATTCAGCGAGACGGTGGTTTACGGTACGGGGTCCGGTGCCGGATGGGCTCTGGCTATTATATCCATGGCGGCTATTCAGAAAAAGCTGCGATATGCGGATGTGCCCGAAGGCCTGCAAGGATTTGCCATCAACATGATAACGACCGGTTTGATCGCCATCGGGTTTATGCTATTCGCCGGAATATCTTTATAACCGTTTAGAAGGAGCAATCATTGCTCGATATCTATCTTACTGCGATAACTGTTTTTCTCGGCGTTGTGTTATTTTTGGTCGGTGCCCTTTTGCTGGTTGAATCCAAAGTTGTGTTAAAAGGCGACCGCAAAATCGTAATTAACGAAGACTCGGATAAAAGCATCCAGACGCCGACCGGAACGACGCTGCTGGCTTCGCTAACCCAAAATAACATCCTATTGCCCTCGGCCTGCGGTGGCAAAGGCAGTTGCGGTGTATGCAAATGCAAAGTCACCGACGGCGGTCGCGATATTCTTCCCACCGAACTGGCCCACTTGAGCCGCAACGAAAAACTCGACGACATCCGCCTGGCGTGCCAATTGAAAGTCAAGGAGGATATGAAAATCCGCATTCCGGACGAGATTTTCAATATAAAAAAATATGACGCTACGGTCGTGTCCAATGAAAATGTCGCCTCTTTTATAAAAGAGTTGCGTCTCAAGCTCGATCCGGGAATGAAGATGGATTTTGAGACGGGGTCCTACGTCCAGATCGACATTCCCGAATACGAGCGCTCTTACCGCGAGATTCACGTGGGAGAAACTTATAAAAAGGTCTGGGACCGCTTTGATTTCTGGGGTCTGAAGGCCAGCAGCGAGGATCCGATTTACCGGGCGTATTCAATGGCCAACACCCCGGCCGAAGCGGAACTGCGCTTTACGATCCGGGTCGCCACACCGCCGCCGGGCTCGGCCGATCTGCCGCCCGGTGTGGCATCTTCCTATCTGTTTACGCTCAAACCGGGCGATCGGGTGAGTCTAAGCGGTCCTTACGGAGATTTCTTCGTCAAAAACACCCAGCGTGAAATGTGTTTCATCGGCGGCGGCGCGGGCATGGCTCCCTTGCGAGCGCATATCTTTCACAACCTGTTGACAAAAAAAACCGAACGCAAGATAACGTTCTGGTACGGCGCACGCTCCAAAAGCGAAATGTTTTACGATGAAGAGTTCAAAGAATTGAGGCAAAACTTCGATAATTTTTCTTACCACGTAGCCCTTTCCGAACCCCAGCCTGAGGACGACTGGGACGGCCCGGTGGGCTTCATCCATCAGGTGGTCTATGATCAGTACCTCGAAAACCATCCGGACCCCGATGAGATCGAATACTATCTCTGCGGCCCGCCTTTGATGCTCGAGGCGGTCCAGAAAATGCTGGACAGCTTGGGCGTGGAACCGGAAATGATCGCTTTCGATGATTTCGGAGGATAATCTCACTTTTGGTCCTTAGACGCCTCCAATTGACCGGAAAATCAAGTTATCTTGATAGGTGCTGTGAAAACAGCTGGATGCGTTGATTTTGAAAGATGGACGGTTGGGCGGTTTTTCGGAAAGGATCTTGAAGTGGTTTCAAAACCTCAGATCAGGTTTCCCGCTTCTTTTAGCGGGGAGATGGGGTTTTGAAACCACTTCTAGGCGTCGGTGTCTGGAGGGGCCGGCATGGGAATTTTAACGAAGTCGACACCCTCTTCTTTTAGCATTTTTTCTTCTTCTTTGGTACTCACCCCGCGGATATTGCGGGGCTCCTCGACGCCATAGTGGATTTTCAAAGCTTCTTTGGCGAAATCACATCCGACATCATCAAAATTTTTCTCGACGTAATCAACAATTTCTTTGCCGACTTTCTTTAGATTTTCTTCCTGCAAAGAAGTTTGTTTCGGGATCGGTGATGATTTGATTGCAAAGGTCGACGGTATTCTGGATACACGGGTGTTATTGCAGACCGGACAGGCGATCAATCCCTTTTTTTTCTGGGTCTCATAGGCCTCGCTGTCTTCAAACCAGCCTTCAAATGCATGACCGTCAACACATTGTAAATCGTAAGCAATCATTCAAGGATACCCCAATATTAAAAATGCTCAATGATATTAAATTAATAGAAATTAATTAACTAAAAAATAACACATCTGTCAATATTTTTAAAGGCGTTATTATCAGAATTTACTAATTTAACAGAATGTTGTAGAATAAAAGTGAAAGCGGAATTTATCAATCTCATATTTAATCATTTACCGCCTTGGCCGCATTAAAATCTATAGAATGTAAGGCTTGGCCAGAAAAATCGCTGGGAAAGGGCTTGTTATGAATTCTCTGTTGAAACGTTGCGGATTATTTTGTCTGTCGTTGATGCTGTGTCTATTTTCTAATTTGGCTTACGGAGAGACCATGTACGTTTCTGATATTTTGAAATTAACGTTGAGAACGGGACCGAGTACCGAAAATAAAATATTGGCGGTCATCGAATCCGGTCAGATGCTTAATATTGTAAAATTTGGAAATGAGTGGTCTCAGGCTCAGCTGCCCGACGGCAAAGAAGGTTGGGTTCTGACCCGATATCTCACACGCGACGAAACCAATAATATCAGGCTTGAACGCCTGGAGGCCAAGCATAAGAATCTGATGATTCAAGCGGCCGCTTTGCTGGAAGAAAATAACAAGCTAAAGGCGGAAAACAAGAAACGCAGGATCGAGTTTGAAGCCAACCAAAAACAAATGACAAAGGCTCAAACGGATTACGAGACCCTGAAAGCAGAAGTCGCTGAATTTTTAACTTTAAAATCCAAGTATGAAAATGCCGCATCACAGCTGGCCAAACAAACGGCAAAGGCAGACAAGCTTGAAGAACAGCTTAACAAGCTGGAGTTAAGCTATTACATTAAGTGGTTTCTAGCCGGCTCGGGGGTACTGGTGGTCGGCTTTTTAATTGGATTTAGCACCAAGCGCCAGCGGAGGCGACCGGCGCTCTCATGATAATTGACACGGCAGTCAATATTATTATATTAAGTGATCATAAGCATTTTGCATCATTTTCGCTTTAAAGGCAACACGATTAGGACACTATATGCTATTTGATCAATTTGTGGTTTTGTTCGTCTTGCTTGTGCTCTCCGGTTTTTTTTCTTCCGCTGAAACCGCCTTATTTTCAATCAGCAAAGCCAAAGCCATCCACCTTGCAAAAGAAAAAGGCAGGACCAATGCGCTGATAAAGAAAATGAAGGACGATCCGCACAGGCTGCTTTCAACTATCCTCATCGGCAACAACCTGGTGAATGTCGGTGCCTCCGCCATGGCAACCGCCATTACCATCGGCCTGGTGGAAAGCAATGCTGTTGGAATTGCCACCGGGGTGATGACCCTGGCGATTCTGATTTTTGGTGAGATCTTTCCGAAATCGATTGCCACCCGCAACAATATCCTGATTGCCCGACTGGTGATATTTCCGATTTATTGGATTTCAATTGTATTTTATCCGATTATTCTGTTTTTGAACTTTATTCCCAAGCTGACCGGTAAAATTCACAAAAAACCGATTGTTACCGAAGCCGAATTAATGACCTTTGTTGAAGTTGTCGAAGAAGAGGGCGGGATCGAAGAGGAGGAAAAGGAGTTAATCGAAAATATATTTGAGTTTGACGATACCAACGCCTCTGAAATTATGACGCCCCGGGCCGATATGTTTGTCATCGATGGGGATGAAGAATTAAAGCTGGATGAGATTGTTAAATCCGGTTTTACACGAATCCCGGTCATCGCCGGCGATATTGATCACATCATCGGCATTTTAAATGTCAAAGATTTGCTCAAACACCAGGCCACATCCGATAAAACAGTCGATGTCCGCAAAATCATGCGCGAGCCGTATTTTGTACCTGAAAATAAAAAACTGGATAACCTGCTGCATCAATTTAAGAAACGAAAACAACACCTGGCCATCATTGTTGATGAACACGGCGGTGTTTCAGGCCTGATCACCCTTGAAGATGCCCTTGAAGAGATTGTCGGCGAGATCATCGATGAAACCGATACCGTCGAGCATCATATCATCAAAACCAAGCCCAATGAGTGGCGGGTACTGGGGAAATCTGAAATTGATGAGGTCAACGAAACGATAAATATGGATATTCCCGACTCCCGGGAGTATGATACCTTCTCCGGCTATGTGCTGGATCAAATCGGCCGAATCCCCCAGGAGAAGGAACAAATCCCTCTCGGTAATTTTCTTATTACGGTCAACGAGATGGACGGTAACCGGATCCGCGAATACATCGTTCGCGAGACAGAAGTTAAATCGTCCGAGGAAGCCTCCCCAACATAGAACTAATCCACCTTATTAAAACCTACAATTTGGGTGGCATCCCGTAGGTCATTTGCAAAGCATGGCCCTCTTTTTGGTTTCAGGTGTCAGGTGTCAGATGTATTATTTGAAGGAACCCGAGTACGAGAACGAGGACGAGTAAAACGCGGAGAATTAAATATCGTCCTCGTCCTCGCACTCGTACTCGTACTCGATAATCAAAAAAAAAGACGTGCCCATTGGGCTGTTTGTTCCGGAGCGTTGAAGGTGGTCATATCACCGAGCATAACCTCAAACCCGGTATGATCACTGCGGACCCAGGGGGCGTAATTGGATCGAACCATCATGACGATTCGCAGCTCAAGACGGCTGGAAGGTATTTCGACGAACAAAAGTCCCAGATTATAGCCGTTGCGGCGCAGGCTGCGATAAAATCGCTGGGTATTTAGAATGCCCCGGGCAAGGTCGCCCCAGTCTGACATTGTCACCTGTTGAAATGAGGTCTTTTGCGGCAGGATTCCCCATATCTCAAAGAACCCTTCGGGCGCAAACGCGGCCATCCATTCCCAGGAACCTGTTGTTCCGATATAACGGGATCCTGCAGCGATTTCATGTTCAAGATAGCTGGAGAACAGATAATTGCCGCTTTGCTGATGAAAGCGGTTGGCGCGTTGCAGCAAAATACGCTGGTGGTTGGCCGGCAAACGGTCGGCATTAATTTGCAGATGAGGGTGAATTAAGGAACCGCCGGCAGAAGGCAGATGGTTCTGGGTGATGGCCATATATACGGCTTGGGGATCGTGGGCGCTGATTTTTGCCAGATAGCGGCTGGAATTTAAAAAACAGTTCGCATACGCGTCAGCGGAGGCTTTGCCGATTTCAACAAAGTGGGTATTGTCGAAAAGGCTGACCGCCGAATAGCTGCCGTAAGGAAAAAGATTGGGAAACAGAAGCGAATCGCCCAGGACCATTCGCCCGGAGGTCGCCAGTTCGGGATGCACTTGAGGTGTTTTGGAGCTTACCTGGGGTCGGCAAAACGGGCACTGGTCGGTTTTATCCGCATCCGGCGGCGGTTGGGGCAGTGATTCGGTCCCGGGTTCTTTTTCATCAATACGGCTAAATGAGATGCGGCAGGTACGTCCGGTGATGGGGCTGGTCCGGATCTCAATTTTTCGTTCTGCAATCACGCCTGAGGGATCGATAAATCTTGCAGAAACCGATTGACTGTCAAACCTCAGTTCTGATGGTTGGGCCGTCGGCATATGTTTAAACCGGTTATCCGGAAACCCCGAAAGCCTGGAATAATATGACAAACAGCATGATTTGAACGAACGCGCTGATGAGCCAGGCGATGATGCAGGCAGCAGCGGCACGATAGGGGCTTGTAAAATCTAAGGCCAGCCTTACGGCAATCGTGGAAGAAACAATCTGCCAAATTGAAGCCCCTGCCAGGGCAACTATTCCCAGACCCGGAATGATACCGAGTAAACGAACCACACCGGGCGCACTGGCAAATCCCATAGCCCGAATGACGGTTTTGCGTTCCGTTCGCTCAATCTCGGTCTTATTTTCACGTAAAAACCGGGTCGCAATATAGTAGGTAAAAAAAGCCCAGAGATACCACCCGATCAGGGTGGTAATCATGGCGATATTGGTCCCGACCGCCCCGACCCCGCCGAAGCCTCCCCAGGAGGCCGCCATACAGTAAATCAAAACCGTAATCCAGGCCTGATTCAGCATTAGCGGATCCGCTATGATCTCTTCGTATAGCTCGACGTCGAGCTTGGCAGCCCGAATAAAACGATTCAGGTAAAGACGCATAGACCTCCTTATCGATCTGAAGGATTAAAATGAGGCGTCCGGCTGAATTCAAGGCTAAATAAGTCGGCCGGGAGTTTCGAGGGTTTGTTTTTGCAGTTATCGGCTATCACGTTGTCGACGGTGTGTCAATAACACCGGTTTACATAACCGCATTCATCCGTTTTAGGTCTTCCTTTTTGCCGATGACCACGATTACATCGCCGGCTTCCAGGGTTTCAGCCGGCAGGGGATTAAATATCATGTTACCGGCTATTTTTTTGATGGCTACGATGATCACCCCGAAGTCTTTTCTCAATTGACTGTCGACCAGGTTTTTCCCGGTCAAATTCGAGCCGTTACCGACTTTGGCCTCTTCCATCATCAGGCCGAGAGAGCTGCCCATGGTTGCAATATCGATAAAATCAACAACGGTCGGTCTTTTAAGAACCTGTGCCATTCTTTTGCCACCGATGAGGTGGGGCGACACGACGCGGCTGGCTCCGGCGCGGGAAAGTTTGTCTTCGTTGTTTTCGTGTGAAGCCCTGGCCAGAATATAGATATCCGGGCGCAATCCTTTGGCGGTTAAGGTAATAAAAACGTTGTTGGCATCCGAGCGCAGCGCGGTGGCAATTCCTTTTGCTTTCATAATGCCGGCATTTAACAGCGCTTCTTCAGAAGTGGCGTCCATCTCCAGAAATAGATAATTTTTAGACTCAATTTTTTCTATAATTGCGGGGTCGTGTTCAATCACCACAAAATCGACGTCATCGGCAGCCAGTTCATTGCAAATGATACGGCCGATGCGCCCGAATCCGCAGACGATATAATGGTTTTTTAATTTGGATACCTGTTTTTGCATGAGTCTTCTCCCGAATATTCTTAGCAGTTCTCCTTCGATAAAGGCTCTGACCAGCATACCGATCGTATAGGCGCCCACCGTGATACCTAAAATGATGATAATTACGGTGAGGGCGCGACCGGCCTGGGTCAGGGGCATAATTTCGGCATAACCCACCGTGGAAATGGTGATGATGGTCATGTAAAAGGATTCAAAAAGCGGCATGTGCTCAACGAAATAATATCCGATGGTGCCAAAGGCAATAATGCCGATTAACATGAGAAATGCATATAGTAATCGTGTATTCCTTGATCGCATCGCAGTCCCGGTGACCAAACCAGATCGGCCGTTTCATGGTTTTCAGTGCTAAAATCGCTTTCTTTTAACACATTTATTTATATCGGCACTGTTCTATCATTATATTACCTGAATCTTGCATGAAAATGAATAATAAGATAAAATTATGATTAATTACGGTGGGTTATGCAAATAGGTGATGTGGATCAAAATACGGATCAAGTATATTTTGAAGAACTTCAGGGCGAGG
>JASFIU010000142.1:0-9868 GCA_050122495.1 Desulfobacterales bacterium
CGGCTTGGTCATCAGAAACTGCCACAACAGATGATCGCGCAATGATTTTTTAGGTGCGATAAAGGCATCAAAGCGCGGCGAATCTTTGTCCTCGGCTTCATAACTGACCCTGCCGGGTGTGTTGTATTCACCCAGATAGATACTCCAGTCAATGTCATCATGGATTTTTTCTTCGATGGTGACTTCTTCTGCGGGGGTATCCGAGGCCGAGTTATCAGACTGCTCCGGGACATTTTCATCCGGCGCGCTCTCCTGAATCTCCTCCAGGGCCGGATTTTCCTCCAGTTCCTGGCGAATCGTATCCAGCATCTCCAATCGTGACAGCTGCAGCAGTTTTATGGCCATTTGCAGCTGAGGCGTCATGATGAGCTGCTGGGTTAATTTGAGCTGTTGTCGTAATTCAAGTGCCATCTTATAAGCTGAACTCGTCCCCTAAATATACCCGGCAGGCAGCTTCGCTGTTCGCGATTTTTTGCGGAGGGCCGGATTCGATTATTTCTCCGTCACATAATATGTACGCACTATCACAGACACCCAGTGTATCCCTGACATTATGATCGGATATAAGGATCCCAATACCGCGTCGTTTGAGATGACCGATAATTTTTTTGATATCGTTTACCGCCAACGGATCGACGCCGGCAAACGGTTCGTCAAGAAGTATGAATGAAGGATTTGTGGCAAGTGAACGCGTTATTTCAAGCCGCCTTTTTTCTCCACCGGAAAGCAGGCTGGCTCTTTGTCCGGAGAGATGTTTGATGCCCAACTCTTCAAGAAGCATGTCAGCCCGCTCTCCCCGCTCTGAATTCGAAATCGGCAGAATCTCAAGAATTGCCATGATGTTTTGCTTCACAGACAGCTTTCGGAATATCGATGTTTCCTGGGGAAGATATCCGACACCCTTGCGAGCCCTCATGTGCATAGGATAATCAGTGATATCCTCATCGTCAAGCAGCACACTTCCCCCGTCGGGCTTCACCATTCCTACGGTCATGTAAAAAGTTGTCGTTTTCCCGGCACCGTTAGGCCCCAAGAGGCCGACAACATCGCCGCTTTCAACATCCAAACTGACCGAATTTACTACCTGCCTTCCCCCATATTTTTTAACAAGATTGTGAAGATAAAGTGTTGTCATTGGCTCCGGTTTAATCGATGCGGGCACATTTGAGTCGATTTGTGCTTCTACGCATTCAGCCGCTGCATCGACTCAACTAATCTATTTTAGATGAGATGCTCGAAAAATGCAACCATTTCAGATGGCCCGGATCGTCCCTGCCGCCATTCATTTAACTTTTTCCGAAGGCTGAAACACGGCTTTTACACGATTTTGAGCACTGCTTTCCACGGTTATTTTTCCATCCTCACGATGCAGTGTAAATTTTGTTCCGGTAATCGATTGGCCTTCCTGGGTGACTTTTGATTGCTCGCCTTTAAGAACAAGAATGCCTGATTTTGTTGTATATTCAGCCTCATCCGTTTCTGCGATGATTTTGTTATACCTGATTTTGACGTTCCCGCTGGCGATAATCTTTTCGATGGCCACGGGTTTGAGCACGGTTGCCGGCTCTTTATTTGCTTCCGGTGTATAAATAATTTTGAGACGGTCGGAGGTAACGACGGTCTCAGCCTGGGTTGCTTTGACGTTGCCAACAAATTCAATTACACCGGCGTCAATTTCAGCCAAAAGTTTATCGGCTATAATTCGAATTTTTTCATTTTCACTATTTTGGGCTTGTGTCCCGGTTGGTTGGGAAGCCGCCACCGCTGCATGTGCCCAGGCGAACACCCCCATTAGGGTGATCAGGCCACCGATCATTAGCCAGCGGTTGACGAATCTAAAGCTTAATTTTTTTTGCAATGGTGGCTTCAACACGTCCATCCATAATGATTTTATTGGAGTTGAGATCAAGCGATATCGAATCCGCTGCCAGCCGGGTCGAGGCTCCGGTAATAATTACCGGAGCATCCGAATACAGAACGCGGCGGTCATGCACATAATTCAGCTTTTCAGTTAACAGCTTGTATTCTTTGTTATTTAAGACGACATTGCCGGACACGGCGATGTCGTTTGAATCGGTTTGCAATACGCCCCGATCGGCAGCCAGGGTAACTTCACTATTATCTTCGAGAAAAAAGATGACCGACAGGTCTCTAAGGACCATCTGATTCGTCTTGTCGATATAATGGGCCGAATTGGCCTCGAGGCTCCATTCCTTCTTTCCCTTGCGGGTTGCCGTTTGTTGGATTTTGCCGATGGACAGGGTTGCGTCCGGCTCAATCGATTCCGGAACCGGTTCGGCGATTTTTGAATCCTGTCGGAAACCGATATAAATCCCGATAACACCGCCGATGGTAATCAAAATGATTGCCAGTAGAAGTATTTTTATTTTTGTGGGCTTTTTATATTGCTTGTCCATGTTTATTCTATTGCATAGCTTAACGACATCCCACAATACCGCACTTTACCGCAAACGATCAATCAGATTATTTATCCGCAGACTTGTCCGCCAGTCTTTTTGGGGGATTTCGCAGATTTACACAGATTAAACAGTACCCAAATAAAATCTTGAATTTTTATGTCTGTGGAATCTGCTTGATCTGCGGATGATAAATTCAGATTTCGCTGTTGTATGGAAATGCCGGCAGTCTAAAAATTTGGGAAAACACATTTATCCTGTGCTTTGTCAAAAGTCAAGAATCGAAAAGAGGTCTTGATTCTGCCGGGACGAACTGTTATTTAACCTAGTTCGATTATCATCTCTTGGTGGAGTATAACCCGTTGAAAGAAAAAAATAAAAGAAAAAAACTCTGGCTTGTGGGGATTGCCGGCGGCATCTTGTTGGTACCGGTTCTCTGGCTTTTGCTGGTGCGACTGGAGGGCCAAAAGCCCGTCATTGGTTTTGAACTTGCATCACCCTATATCGGAGAGGCAAACGAATTTTCAATCTCGCTGGAAGATAAAAAAAGCGGGCTGCGCAAAATTTGGATCGCCATGATCAAAAACGGAAAAGAAGTGGTGCTTGTTGACGAAGCCCTGCCTTCAGCCGGAATCTTGAGCGGCGGGGAGGTGAAGGACAAAACCCTGAACATCACCTTCGAGCCCGCAAAATTTGAACTTACCGATGGGGAAGCGATCATCCGTCTGGCGGTTTGGGATTATTCGTGGCGGGGGTGGTGGAAGGGCAATCAAGTCTACATTGAAAAGAATCTGATCATCGATACCCGGCCGCCGGAAATTGAGGTGATCAGCCGGGCACACAATGTAACGCAGGGAGGCGCCGGGCTGGTTATTTATCGTATTTCCGAGGATAGTCACCAGAGCGGGGTTCAGGTCGGGGATAATTTTTTCCCCGGTCATGCCGGTTTTTTCCAGGACTCCCGGATTCAGCTGGCATTTATCGGACTCGGCTATCAGCAGGGGCCGGGAACTCAAATTAGGGTCAAAGCGGTTGATAAGGCCGGAAATGAGGCCAAAGCCGGGATCAATCATTACATTCGCAAAAAGGCTTTTAAAAATGATAAGATCCGGATTTCAGATCGATTTTTAAGCTGGAAAGTGCCCGAGCTTGAAAACGAAATCACAGCAGAAGCGAACGCATCGCCGGTGGAAAAGTTTATCAAGATCAATCGGGACTTGCGTCAGGCCAATTATCAGCAACTCAGTGGGTTGGTCGAAAAAACAACGGCCGCCAAACACTGGGGCGGCATATTTTTAAGAATGCCCGGCGCGAATCAAGCGGGATTTGCCGACCATCGCGTATATACTTACCAGGGTAAGGAAATTGACCGCCAGGTTCACTTGGGGATAGATATCGCTTCGGTAAAGCAGGCGCCGGTGCCGGCCGCCAACAGCGGCATTGTCATTTTCAACGGCCCCCTGGGTATTTATGGCAGAACCATCGTCCTTGATCACGGGTTTGGTCTGTTTAGCATGTACGCCCACTTAAATCGAAGCGATGTCAGTGAAGGGCAGCAAGTGTCCAAAGGGGACATTCTGGGCCGTACAGGGAGCACCGGCCTTGCGGGCGGTGACCATCTTCATTTCAGCATGCTGGTTCACAATACGTTTGTCAATCCAATCGAATGGTGGGATGCGTCCTGGATAAAAAACAATATTACATCCAAGATTGAAGCGGTGCAGTCAGCCCCGGCGCATATGTCTGGTAAAATAGTCAAATAGTTGATTGGTTAAATAGTTAAAAATGGACTGCATCCCTTAACGAATTGACGATTCAACCAATTTACCATTTAACCATGACTGAAACCTTTCGCGCTTTTATTGCAATTGATCTGCCGGAAAGCGTCAAGTCCTTTCTGAGCGAGGCTCAGGAGGCACTCAAGTTGTATGGATTTGGGGTCAAATGGGTCCGGCCGCAAAACATTCATCTGACGCTCAAATTTTTGGGAAATATTGCGACCGCCGATACCGATAAGATCGCTGAAGCCCTGACACTGGCAGCAAGGAACTGCCCGGTCGTGTCCCTGGCGGCCAAGGGTATCGGGGTTTTCCCGAATCCCAGGCGGCCGCGGGTCATATGGGCCGGCCTCAAGGGCCAGGTTGAGATACTGGAAAATTTGCAGCAGACCCTTGACGCGCATCTATCGGAGCTGGGTTTTGCCAGAGAAACCCGGGCCTTTAAATCCCATTTGACGCTGGGGCGCGTTAAAGGAAAAATTGCTCCGGCCCGAATGAAAGCCGCCATTGAAAAACTAAAAGAATTTGAATCGGAATCGTTTGAAATCAACCAGGTGACCTTGTTTAAAAGCGACTTGCAACCCACCGGGGCGGTTTATACAAAGGTGCAGGCGATTGACTTCCAGGGGCAATCTCAAAAAGGTTGAGCCCGTTGCCCGTTAGCCCGTTTGCCGGTTTGAAAAATCAGACATTTTCGGATTTCAACCGGCTCAACGGGCTAAACCGGCCAACCTGATTTCTTGATTACCCATTTTTGTGACTACTACTGGGAGGTAATCGAAATTATATGGACAAGTTGCATCAAGTTAACAGGAGGGATTTATGACTATTTCACCGGATAAGGAAAAAGCACTAGAAACCGCCATGACGCAAGTCGAGCGCCAGTTCGGCAAAGGCTCCATTATGAAATTGGGGAGCCGTCCGGTTGTGGATGTGCCGGTTATCTCGACCAGTTCGCTTGCCCTTGATAAAGCGCTGGGAATCGGAGGCTTGCCCCGGGGCAGGGTAATTGAAATTTACGGGCCGGAGGCCTCCGGCAAAACCACGCTGGCGCTGCATGCGGTTGCCGAAGCCCAAAAGCAGGACGGCATCGCCGCGTTTATCGATGCGGAACACGCGCTTGACACCGCGTATGCCAAAAAGCTCGGCGTCAATTGCGATGACCTGCTCGTAGCGCAGCCGGACACGGGTGAACAGGCGCTTGAAATTGCGGACATGCTGGTCAGAAGCGGTGCCATAGACGTATTGGTGATTGACTCGGTGGCCGCCCTCGTGCCGCGCGCAGAAATTGAGGGGGAGATGGGCGACTCCCATATGGGTCTTCAAGCCCGCCTGATGTCTCAAGCGATGCGCAAGCTAACCGGCACGATCAGCAAAACCATGACATCGATTATTTTTATCAACCAGATCCGGATGAAAATCGGCGTGATGTTCGGAAACCCCGAAACCACAACCGGCGGCAATGCGCTGAAATTTTATTCCTCCGTCAGGCTCGACATCCGGCGAATCGGGCAGATCAAAGACGGACAGGAGGTGGTCGGAAACCGCACCCGGGTCCGGGTGGTCAAAAACAAGATGGCGCCGCCGTTTACCGACGCTGAGTTTGACATCATGTATGGAGAAGGCATCTCAAAACCCGGGGATTTGATCGATGTGGGCGTTGAAGCCGGCATTATCGACAAAAGCGGGTCCTGGTACTCCCACAGTGGCGAACGCATCGGGCAGGGGCGGGAGAATGTCAAAAAATTCCTGAAAGACAATCCCGATCTTTACGAATCCATGTACCTGAAAGC
Source organism: Desulfobacterales bacterium (assembly GCA_050122495.1). Classification (GTDB taxonomy): domain Bacteria; phylum Desulfobacterota; class Desulfobacteria; order Desulfobacterales; family JAHEIW01; genus JAHEIW01. The sequence goes on from JASFIU010000142.1 coordinate 5,989, forward strand.
CAGAGAGGCGCTGGGACTGTCCGGTCAGGTTAAAGCGGAAACCGAGGAAGAAGACAAACAGGAGAAAACGGATTGAAGTGGAGAGATAAATGACTGGTAATGAGGTTCGCACCCAATTTTTAAATTATTTCGAAAAGCATCACCACCGGATTGTTCGCAGTTCATCACTGGTGCCTCAGGATGATCCCACCCTGTTATTTATCAATGCCGGAATGGTTCAGTTTAAACGCGTATTCCTCGGAGAAGACAAAAGGGATTACTTAAGGGCAACGACATCTCAGAAATGTGTGCGTGCCGGGGGCAAGCACAATGATCTTGAAAATGTCGGTTACACGGCCCGGCATCACACCTTTTTTGAGATGCTGGGCAACTTCTCTTTTGGGGATTATTTTAAAGAGGGCGCCATCGAGTTTGCCTGGGATCTGCTGACCAACGGCTACGGGCTGCCGGAAGACAAATTATACGGTTCCATCTATCTTGATGATGATGAGGCCTATGAGCTGTGGCGCAAAAACATCGGCCTGCCCGATGACCGCATCGTAAGATTTGGAGAAGAAGACAACTTTTGGTCCATGGGCGATACCGGGCCCTGCGGCCCCTGCTCGGAAATTCTCATTGACCGCGGTGAACAATACGGCTGTGGTAAGCCGGAATGTGCGGTGGGTTGTGAGTGTGACCGCTATCTGGAAATCTGGAATCTGGTGTTTATGCAATTTAACCGGGATGCCTCCGGGCAGATGACGCCGCTGCCCAAGCCCAGCATTGATACCGGAATGGGGCTTGAACGCATCGTTTCACTCATTCAGGACGTGCCGACCAATTTTGATACCGACCTCATCGAGCCGATCATTCGGGAGGCCGAGAATCTGGCTGAACGGCGCTTTGGCGAATCCCGGTCCACCGATGTGGCTATGAAAGTCATTGCCGATCACAGCCGGGCGGCCGCGTTTTTAATCGGCGACGGCATCCTGCCTTCAAATGAGGGGCGCGGGTACGTATTGCGCCGCATTTTGCGCCGGGCCATTCGCTACGGGCGCAACATCGGCCTGGATAAGCCGTTTTTGCATAAAACCGCCGGGGTGGTGTTTGATATCATGCAGCCCGCCTATCCCGAACTTTCCGAGGCCTCTGCCTTTATTACCAACATCATTGAAAATGAAGAGGTCCGATTCCTTGAGACCCTGGACAGCGGAATGAAGCTGTTAAACGATTCGCTCTCTGATATCAAGGCCAGGGGTGAAACCGAGGTGCCCGGCGATGTCATCTTCAAGCTCTATGATACCTTTGGATTTCCGGTGGATATCGTCCGAGACGTGGTGCGGGACGAAAACATGCAGCTCGACATGGACGGTTTCGACAACGCCATGGCCCGGCAGCGTGAAAGATCCCGTTCCGTGGCCACATTTGCGACCATCAGCGATGCCTATAAAAAATTGTCGGCGGTCGGATTCAAGCCGGAGTTTCACGGCTATCAGATGCTCACCTGCGAATCGAAGGTTAAGCTGATCGTTGTGGACGGCGCCGAAGCTTCCGAAGCCGTTGCCGGCCAATCCATCGAACTGGTGACCGAGGAGACGCCTTTTTATGCGGCGGCCGGCGGCCAGGTCGGCGATACCGGAAAAATCAGCCATAAAGATTTTGAAATGGAAGTTGTGGATACGATTAAAGATCCCACCGGGCTGGTGATCCATCAAGGCAATATCATTTCCGGGAAGGTTAAAAAAGGAAACAAGGTCACACTGGGTGTTGACGGTGTTAGACGCGAGGCGACGGCCTTGAATCATACGGCGACCCATATTTTGCACGCCGTGCTGCGTGAGGTGCTCGGCGAGCATGTCAAGCAGGCCGGTTCGCTGGTTGCACCGGACCGGCTGCGCTTTGATTTTACGCATTTCTCCCAGATCGAACCCGAAACGCTGGCGGATATCGAAATCCGTGTCAATCGCCGGATCCGTGAAAATGTGGACACCCAAACCCAAGAGATGGAAGCCGAGGATGCCTTTAAATCAGGGGCCACGGCCCTGTTTGAAGAAAAGTACGGAGATCAGGTCCGGGTGGTTTCCCTGGCTGATTTCAGTAAAGAGCTCTGCGGCGGCACCCATACGGGCAAAACCGGCGACATCGGTCTTTTTAAAATCGTGAGCGAGTCCAGTATTGCCTCGGGTGTCCGGCGCATCGAAGCGTTGACGGGGGAGGGGGCGCTTGCGTATGTGCAGAAAACAACCCGATTGTTGGAAGACACCGCGCATCTGGTCAAAGAAAAGCCGGACACTGTAACTTCAAAAGTCGAAAAGATTTTAGGGGAGCTTAAAGCACTCGAGAAAGAGGTTGATCGCCTCAAGGCCAAGGCGGCATCCGACTCGGCCAAAGTCGGCGCCGCCGCCGTTAAATCGGTCAACGACACCCAGGTTCTGATTCAGAAGGTATCGGTCGAGAATCCCGCGGCGTTAAGAGATCTGGCTGATCAGCTCAAAGAAAAGCTAAAATCAGGTATTGTGGTGCTGGGCAGTGTGAGCGGCACCAAGGCATTCCTGATCGTCGGTGTGACCAAAGATCTCACCAAACGCTTTCACGCCGGCGAGGTCATCAAACAGATTGCTGCAACGGTGGGGGGCAGCGGCGGCGGACGGCCGGATATGGCCCAGGCCGGCGGCACCAAGCCTGAAAAGCTGGATGCGGCCCTGGAAAAGGCATACAAAGTCATAAAAAACAGCTAAAAGCCCCATATTTTGTCCGATAGCCGCGATGACTGGCGATTTTTTTTGACAATGACTCACGCAAAGCCGCTAAGCCGCAAAGCGTTGTAGTTAAAAAATAAGAAAACCCTTGGCGTCTTTGCGTCTTCGCGTGAGGTTTCATTCACCTTTCAACACATCGATCATCGAGTAAACAGTGCCCGGGTTGCCTTCGCTGACCTTGGCGTCTAAATACACCAACGCATCCAATGTGCCTTTGGCGTAAACATCCCGACCGTTGACATTGTGGCTGAATTCAAAGCGGACCGTTTCGTCGCCGGAAATCAGGGCATAGGTATGCCAGCCATGACCGGCAAGATAGTCTTGCGGAATTCTCCATTGAGAACTTTGAATCTCAGGATCCCGCACTTTAACAATTTGATCTTCACTAAAATCCAAACCCATCTGATTGAAATATCGAACCATGGCTTTGGCGGTCCCACTGGTGTCGGCTTTGCCTTTTTGATGGCTTTCTTTAATTTCCAGAGTATAGCCATCGAAAAGATCCGGAAAGGTTTGAGCGCCATATTCCATCATGGCCTGAAAACCGACGATTTGTTTGGCCATATTCGGTGCGATAACCGCTGAAATGGATGATGCCCGTATGGTTTCTTCGAGCTGGCCGCGGTCCCCGCCGGTGGTTCCCATGACGAACGGTAATTGGTGTTTGCAATAAAACTCGGCATTGGCATTGACCGCCGATGGGTGGCTATAATCTACACTGAGAAAAACGCCTTGTTCCTGCGCGATTTCTCCAATGGCCTGCTCGCGTTCATCCGGCTTAACCAGACCTACGGAGACCGTCTCCACTGTGTGTTCAGTCGCCTCAATCTCCGGGCCGGTCAGCGAGTAGGGTGCCAGCTCGAAGCGCCCATCGGCCAAAACATGCCGGGCGACGTTTTCGGCCATGTTACCCGGAATTCCGTTTACCATCACTTTTGTCGGGTTCATTTTACGACCTCCCATATGGGTTTAATTATCCTGACAGGAATGAAAATTTTCGGGGGCATATTCCATTATCGATCATCCATACGCAATTTGTCTTAATAATTCAAGCCGGTTGTCAAGCCGGATGTCGAATTTGTTTATGTTTGATAATCGTATCCATAAGGGCATTCAATTTTGGCAATGTTTTGGATTCATGC
>JASFIU010000143.1:0-9859 GCA_050122495.1 Desulfobacterales bacterium
GCGTGTTACGGGCCTTCGCCGCGCCGTAGCGGCTGCGGCCGCGCAGGCGGGTTACGACTTGCGAGTCATGCACTGCAGCGTTTATTTGCAATTATTTAACCCGGAACGCGGAACTCGAAACACGAAACACTTCAATTTCAATCCTCCCTTACTCCAGAAAAGAAGAATAAAGCGTAAAGCATCAAAAATCAATATATCCTTAAATAATTTAGGAATTAAGGAATTAAGGGATTTAGGGATTTAGGAATTGGGAAATTTAGAAATTTAAAATCGCCATTGAACATGTACTTAATTCCTCAATCCCCCAATCCCTAAATTTATTTCTTCCTGAATTCCTCAATTTTCTAACTTTAACCAAACCCTCAGCAGCTCACTCGCCCCCCAGGCCTGGGCATCGCATCCGCGCGCGGTGTGGGGATAATCGCCATCTAAAATTTCCGGTATGTGTCCGAGACAGCCGTGTTCGATCAGGCGCACGCTACCGGTCAGCCAGGCCAGGGCCGTTTCTCTGCTTTCTTTTCCATAAGCCATGGCCCATGCTTCGCAGAAAGACGGGAACAACCAGGTCCAAGCCGTACCGTTATGATAGGCCGGTTTGCGCCGGGTGTCTTCGTCGCCCTCATAGCGACCCTGGTAAGGGTGGTGAGGATCGTTGATCAGTTTTCCTTGATGTTTTATCTGAATTCCGTGTCGAACCGGCCGGTCGGCCAGGCTGCGGATGGCACCCGGAACCAGCAATTCTTGGCAGGCCGACAGGATACGCTGGCATTTCTGACGATCTTTGATTGCCTCCAGAGTGATGGCCAATAGTTGATTGGGTCGTAAGGCGTCGTCGGCTGCGGCGTCTCTGGCCGGTTGGTCGGGGGCTGCGTGAAGACAATCCGATAAGTAACCTAAATCCGGCTGCCAGAAGTAATCCAGGATCGAGTCTTGAACCTGCTGTGCCAGGTTCTGCCAGGCCTTAGCGGTTTTCGCCGCATCGATTTCAGACAAAAAGCAAAGGGCGGCATACCAGAGGGCCTGAATTTCGATGGGATAGCCCTGTCGGGGGGTGCCGGCCGGATGATGGGTATCCATCCAGGTAAAGTGGGTCGGGCTGAAAATCAACCCCGAGTCCGGGTCCATGCGCACACCATTGGGTGTGCCGGTTTTTATGGAGTGACCGATCGATAAAAGAATTTGTCTCAGCGAACGGCCCCCGCAATCTGAATCCAGAAACTGTTGGTTATCTTCTGCCCGAATCAGATCCGCGCAGGCCGTAAACAGCCACAGTGGAGCGTCGGATGTATCCCGGTTGGCGGCATGTTCAGCCTGAATCATGTTCGGCAAGGTGCCCTGTTTCTCAAATCGGGCAAACTCGATGACGATATCCCGGGCGGCTTCCGTTTTTCCGGCGGCAACCAACCCGCGCACAAATATCAACGCATCCCGCCCCCAATCCAGAAACCAGGGATAGCCGGCAATGACGGTTTTTAAATTGCCGCGCTTGACCACATAATGGTCCAGGGCTGTTTCCAGTATTCGCGTGAAGGTTTCGGCGCCCTGATCTTCCGGCGTTTTCGGTTTTACCGGTGTTATTGAATGCGGATGGAGGGATTCGCGCGGCGGCAGTTGATTTTCAGCGCCGGCATCCGCCCACAGGGTTACGGTTTGATTACCTTCGATGGCGGCGGACAGGTAGCCGGGGCTGAACAGATCTGAATTCGGATCATGACCCCGCCGGGCGTCTTGGGGCCGGTTGACCATATATTGCCATTCCGGCTCCCAAACAAACGCCCCGTCGGAAATTTGCACTCTCAGGTGATGTTCACTGTCGGGCGCAAAATGAAAACCGTTGGAAAGAGCGGTTACCGCATCCAGCCACTGATTTTCAGGACCCTGATACGCTTTGGTGACGGTGTGAAAATTGCGGTTTTCAATATCCGGCCGTAAAATGATCGTCACGGGTTTGGAATCCGCCAACCGTTCCGGAAGCTGATCGGACGGATGGCGCCAAAAACTCAAGGCCACCGAATTTTGGTCTTTAACCATTTCAACCCGTACGGTTAACCGTACATGTTGACCCTGACCGGTGGGGATATGATACTGCCAGATTCCGCTGGAATCTTGTGCCCGGCGGAAAAATTCCAGGCAGTCCGTATTCAAAGCTTGCGAGTAACCTTGAAATATCACCCAGGCCCGGCAGCGGCTGAACATTACCTGACGGTCTTCAGGATAGTGCGGATTTAAGTTGGCCGCCAGCAATCCATCATAGCGGCTGGTTAGATTTCCCCAGGAGACCGGACTGTGCAACATTGCCCCGCGGCCGTTGGTTCCCAGAAAAATAAAATCTTCATTCAGCAGTTGGGAATGTTTAATTTCCTGCTTTACACGGACAGTTGCGGGTCGGGGCAGCAACAACAAGCGGGCGACCTCATGCCGGCAGCCCCCTGAATCAGCAGACCCATAGACCGTTAGCTCCAGGGTACAGGTTTTCAGGGCCCCGGGAGTTGCCGGCGGTACAAACAGCGCAAAGTGTTTTCCGTTTCCGGCTGCGCCTGCAAGGCTGACCTCCGCGGCAACGGCCCGGTCGCCATCCATAATGCGCGCTCGAAAGGCTTGGTCACTGGAAATGAACACAAAATGATCCGGCGGAATCATGACTTCCCGATGCAGATCCTGCGGCCATTGCCATGCAATGACCCGCGGTTGACGGTCATGGGGGTATTGCCGGCCGCAAAAATCCAGCGGATTTTCTTTCAACTGCCGGGCGGCCTGTTTGAGGTCAAAATTTTCAAGGTGTTGGGTTCCCCGGGCATATGTGACCACTTCAAGGGCTTTGGCATACAGCCGCTGCTGTTCAATTCGCCCGGGCAGCCCGAAATGTTGTTTGGGAAAATTTTGAACCTGCTGAAGATCTTCGGCCTCGGCTGAAAGACACAAAACCTGGCCGGGTTCCAGCAGCAGCTTATTTAAGCCATTGGATTCGGCAACGGTTATTTTATTGCCGGTCAGCAGGTCGTAAAACACAGGAGCGCTAAACCCCGTTGATACGGAATTCCACGCGGCGGTTGTCGGGTTCTCAGAATCCAGGTTGACAATGACCAGCAACTTTTTTTCGGATCCGGGCTGCTGCCTTTGCAGGACGATAAAATTACCGTCATTGATATGCTGCATGCTCAAGACAGCGTCCGGGTGAAATGCCGGATGGACCTTTAATAGAAATCCGAGCCGTCGAATTTCTGCGACCTGGTTGGAATCCGCACCCCAGTTTAATGAGGGCGCATCGTGGACATTGATTTTCTCCGCTGCAAACCATTCGACCCCGTTGGCAAATCCGAACGCGCCGTTGTGCGAGCTCAGAGCGCACAGGGCGGTGCGCATTCGGGCGTAAACCTCGGAACGGTCGGCTAGTCTGGGGTTGTCATGGGTTTCGGCAAAATGCACCATGATGCCGTCAGCGCCCGAAATATCGATGGCTTCGGGCAGGTAATGTTCGATCTGACCGCGGTCGTAATTTTGAAACAACTCGGAATAGGCCCAATTTAGGTTGGCGCGGTTTAAAAGATCGCGGGTCACCGAAATTTTGCCGCCCAGACCTTCAAGTAAGAAAAGCACCTCGGGGAATTGCTGTCTTACTTTGGCGACAATGTATTTCCAGGCCGCCAGCGGAATCATGTAACCGGCATCACAGCGGAAACCGTCCACACCCCGCCGGCACCATGTGATAAAGACATCCGCCATATATTGCCACAGCGCCGGCTGGGAATAATCCAACTTGGTGAGGTCTTCCCAGGCAACGCCCCAGGCGCCGGGAACCTCGATGCGGCCTGCGGGGCTTCTGACCAGCCAGTGCGGATGGGTTTCATGCAGCCGGGCCGCCCATCCGGTGTGATTGATGGCAATATCAATCAGGATCTTGGCATTGCGTTGATGAACCGCGTTTACCAGCTCGATGAATTGCTCCAGTGGTGTGGCATGCGGATCAAATTCAGCCAGGGCGGGATCGACAGCGGTAAAACTCAAAGCGGCATACGGGCTGCCGAATCTTCCCATGCGACCATAAGTCGTCGGGGTGGGGTGGATGGGTAGCAGTAAAACGATACGGCAGCCGAGCTCACCGATGATAAAGTCGAGTTCGTTAATCAGGTCCCGAAAGGTCCCGGAGGGCGGAATCACCGCATAGCCATTTTTATCGAGCTTCCGGACGCATTGCTCATCGGAAGGCTCGAGAATCCGGATTCCGGTTTTATTGGGACCGAATTGCCGCACAAAGGCATTGTATATGATATTGGCGCAACAGACATCGGCCGATTCCACGTTAATGGCGGCGTTGGGTCCCGGCGGCCAGGTCGGCTGAACTTCACCCTTTCTTAGAAAATAGCACTTGGCTTCAAAATGACCGACTTCGCACAGGGGCAGGTTTGCTTCAAAGTGCCGGTCATCGATCCGCTGCATGGGAATGTCAAACCAGGCTCTTCCCAGAGGGGTTTCATTTAATTCTACTTCCCGGATTATTTCTTCCCGGATCATCTTTGCGTGACCGATATTGGTGCGCACCCAGGCACTGCCGGATTCAGATTGAGGCAATTCCAGAGTGAATGTCACGGTGTCGCCGCAAAAGCGGAGTATCCGGGCTCCTGGAGCAGGACCTTGAACTATTTTAGCGTTTTGGGTCATGATGATCAGAGAATTTTTTTTACTTTTCGGGATGTGGTCTTAAAATAATAAGATAACATAATCATTATTTCTTCTTGAAAAACAATAAATATAAGCATAAGAAATATTTATGGATTTATCAATCTTTGGTTTTATTGCGAACCGATGCTCGAACCGGCTTGCAAAACGAATTTAATCACAAATATGTAAAACGGATTTGAAAATGGTAATGATGAACTATCGGTTAATCTTTATCTCCAGCGCTATGATTGCAATACTTTTATTACCCTTACATCCCCTGAAAAATATCAGCAGTGCAAATGCTGCGCGGTTAGAGTTATACCAGGGGTTGATGTGTGAAGATATTGTTTCCAACGCGCCCCACAACCCGACAGTTGTTTTCTCCATCACCCAGAGAAAAGCGGTTTGCTTTTCATCGTTTGATGAGGTGCCGCAGAAAACAATCATATACCATAACTGGTACCACCGCGATGTACCCAGCGCTAAAATTCGGTTAACCCTCAATCCGCCTCGCTGGTCAACATACAGTAGTATTCAACTGCGTAGAACCGACATCGGTCCCTGGCGGGTGGAAATCACCGACGAAAAAGGCCATGTTCTGGGCGTGTTAAGGTTCAGTGTTACGGATTGATCGCAATGGAAAATTTATTTTTATTCATCTCAACGATTCGCTGGCAGGATTGGGTTGATATTTGCGTAAACAGTTACATCCTTTTCCGCTTCTATGTTCTCTTTAGAGGGACCAACGTTTTCCGGGTCCTTATCGGCATGACGGTTTTGTGGTTTCTACAGCGCATTGCCATTTCCCTGGGATTAATCGTTACCAGCTGGGTGGTTCAAGGCATTGTGGCCGTTGGCGCCATTATTATCATCGTGGTGTTTCGCAATGAAATCCGCCGGGTACTTCAGGCTAAAAATTTAAAATCCATCCTGTGGGGATTTTCATACAAATCCGCCATTACCCCGGCAGAGATTATCGTCGACAGCGTGTTTGAGATGGCGCAGCGTAAATGCGGGGCGCTGATTGTTTTTCCGGGTAAAGAAGATCTGAGTGATGCCGTCCGGGGCGGTATACCCTGGAGGGGGTTGATCACCAAGGAGATGATCACCAGTATATTCTGGCCGGATAATCCGGTGCATGATGGGGCGGCGATTGTTACGGGAGATCAGATTCGAGTTGTTGGGGGCATCCTGCCCTTATCCGAACGAGATGATTTGGCATCCTATTACGGGACACGGCATCGGGCGGCTTTGGGATTGGCCGAAACCACCGACGCCCTGGTTATTGTCGTTTCCGAGGAAAGAGGCGATATCCTGGTTGCCAAGGGCAATCGGCTTCGGGAGGTCAAGCAAAAACGGACTCTGGAACAAAAAATTCAGGAGCATGTGGGAACTGCAGCCGTTAAGAAAGGAGCGGTCAAAAAAGAACGCCTGGAAATTTCAGCGGCCGCGCTGTTGTCCATTGTTTTTATCACCGGCATCTGGTTCAGTGTTTCCCGGGGCCAGGATACCCTGGTTTCTCTCGACATTCCGGTGGACTACATTAACCGAAAGCCCGGAACGGAAATTTTCGACACATCGGTGAAAAGCGTTAGCCTGGTATTAAGTGGATCAGGCGCTTTGGTAAAATCAATCACTCCCGATCAGGTAGGTGTCCGGCTGGATTTGAGCAATTCCGTCATCGGTCCCAATACGTTTTCGATTCGATCCGAAAACGTTTCCCTGCCGCCCGGCATCATTTTACGGGAAGTGACGCCGAATGAAATCGCCGTCTTAATTGATGAAACCATTAAAAAAGAGTTGCCGGTCCAGATCGATTGGGCCGGCAAACTCCCCCAACAATTAATCCTGGTTGATGCCGAATTTGATCCTGAAACGGTTGAAGTTGTCGGTGGCAAGCGCATCCTGGAAAAAATAAGGACGGTATATACAGAAAAGGTGCTCCTTGATGATTTAAAGGGCAAGGGAAAAATTACGGTCAATTTAGCGTTGATTCCGGCGTCTCTTTCGGTCGCACCGGGGTCTAAAGATAAGATAACGATCCAATATTTGATTCGAGACAGAGAATAGTCAATTGCAGATTGCGGATTGGGGATTTCGGAATTAATCTAACCACAGAGTTCCCTGAGAACACAGAGTTAGTCGATTGCGGATTAAAGGGCATAGGGCATAGCGTTTTTAGTCTTGTATTTTACGCTTGGCGCTCTGCCCTCTGCGCTCTGCTTTGGCGAAAGTTGTCTATGATATAGTGACTTCGGAAAGATAAGTTAAAAGCTTAGAAGAGCATGTCGTCGTCGATGACTGTTCCTTTTTTGATGATGGCCGGGGAGTCTTTGGTGTTTTTAATCGATACGCTGCCTTTGATGCTGACCTCGCTTTCAAAATAAATGTTGCCTTCGATGCTGAGAGATTCACAGTCCACCAGTGACGGCAATCCTTCCTGAAATCGCTCCTCCAAAAGATCTATTTTTCCATAAAATTTCGGGTCCAGTGTGATCTTGATGACATCCGGCCGGCCGGCTGCCGCCCGTTTGGGATTGATCTGAAGATTATTATTTTCGCTCAACTCATAGCAATCCGAACGCAATGCAAGAAGGTCATTGCATGACTTGACCGGGAAAAAACGAGATCGGGGAACCCTGACCGCGGTGGTACCATCAAAAAGCGAAATGGCGGCGCCCATGGCGGTTTCAATTTGAATTACGGCCGGGCTGTTTGCATTGCGCGGATCCACCGTTTTGGGGTTGAGAATCATTGGGAGGTGGATGGTGTGATCTTTTTGGAATAAAATATTCAACGAATTTAAATTAATCCAGATATTATTGGTGTTGAAAAAACGGTAGCGGTCGATATCCTGGAAAGCCGCGATCTCATCCTGCGGGCATTGGGCGGCCTCGCGCAGTATGAGTCGCCCGGTTTTGTATCTGGCTAGATGCCCGCCCTTAATGTCCGCCGGGGTTTTTTCGGCTACTTCCATTATAAACGGGAATTGATGCTCGGCCAGGTAACCCAACAGCGATGTCTCCATCCGGGCCCCAAGATTGTCCAGATTGTGGATAAACGCATACTGAATTCCGCCTTCTAAAAGACGGTGAAGCATGCCGGATGTCTTGAGCGCCGTAAACACGTCACCGTGACCCGGCGGATTCCACTCTAGCTCCGGATTTTGCGGCCAGAGAGCCGGTGATAAATCCTGCTTCTGGATTTTGGGGAACTTGTGCTGGATAAATTGAAGCGGTGTTGCGGAAGTCTTCAGTTGTGGTAATGCGGCCAGGGTTGCCTCATGGGTGTTAAAGCTGTTCATTAAAGCCAGCTGAACCCCGCTGTTTTCAGCTTGCTTTAAAATAATTTCAAGAAATGATTTTCCGTTTTTAGCCTCGATTAAGGACTTGGGGCCGGTTAAACCCATTGTCGTTCCGAGACCGCCATTTAAAACGATTCGGACGGCCTGATCAAGAACGCGTCGGCCGGCAGGGGCATATTTTTTTAAATTATTGAAATCCTCTATTTCGTGGGACTCGAGCGGTTGGATCTCGCGATCAAACACCAGGCCGGTTTCACCAGTGACCACCTGATTGTAGTAATAGGCAAATGTATCAATGACTAGAGGTTGCAGCCCTTCGGTTTGCATCTTTTCAACAAAGGCGGGCAGATTTCCAACAACCTCCGGATGACTCATCAATATCTCCTAAATATCAGGTTTCGGGTGTCAGGTTTCAGGTGTCAGGAAGGCACAGAGGATGGAGAACAGAAAACAGATGACATTGTGCGGACCATTTTCTGTCTTCTGTCATCTGGCCCCTGTTCTCTGTTTTCTGACACCTAAACACTGACACCTGACACCTTGAATTATGTGACTTGAACGATCCAACCCATGACGTCTTCGGCCTTGCCGTATTGGATACCGGTGATCGCGTCGTAGTATTTCTGGGCAACCGGACCGACCTCGCCTCCGGCAATGGTGATCACCTGGTCGCCGTATTTAATCTCTCCGACCGGAGAGATGACTGCCGCGGTCCCGGCACCAAAAACTTCTTGTAGTTTTCCGGATGAATGGGCCTGCATTAATTCATCAATACCAATTTTTCTCTCCGACACCTTGTCATTCCAATGGTTGGCCAGTTTGATCACCGAGTCTCTTGTGATTCCCGGCAGGATGCTTCCGTTCAACTGGGGGGTGACGATCTCATCATCGATTACAAAAAAGATGTTCATGGAGCCGACTTCTTCAAGATATTTTTGTTCAACGCCATCGAGCCATAACACTTGAGAATAACCGGCTTCGTGCGCTTTTTCACCCGCCAGGATGCTGGCAGCGTAATTGCCGGGCGTTTTGGCTTCACCCACACCGCCGCGGACCGCCCGGACATAATCACTGGTTACAAGGATCTTTACCGGATTAAAGCCTTCTGGATAATAGGCGCCGACCGGTGAAAGGATAATAAAGAAACGATAATTATACGAAGCCCGCACTCCCAAATACGGGTCCATCGCGATAATAGTAGGCCTTATATAAAGGGAGGTTTCCGGCTCGCCGGGGACCCAGTCTTTTTCAATCGTCAGAAGCTGTTTGAGTGCGTCAAGGACAAAGCTTTCATCGATTTCAGGCATACACAGACGGCGGCAGGAACGATTCATGCGTTTGAAATTTTCCTGGGGTCGGAACAGCTGGATATTCCCGGATTCGGTTCGGTATGCTTTGAGTCCCTCAAAAGCCCCCTGGGCATAATGAAGAAACATGGTGGATGGATCTAAGCTGAAGGGCGCGTAGGGTTCGATGCGAGCAGAATGCCATCCCTTATCCGGCGTGTAATCCATATTAAACATATGATCTGTAAATAGGGTCCCGAAACCGAGGTTGGACTGGTCGGGTTTGTCTTTCAATTTTTCAGCTTCTGTTACGGTCAATTCCATTGTGTCCTCCTGTTGGATAAAATAGTTTACCTTTTCCGACAAATGGATATAGTATATTTACCTGATAAATCAAGAGCTAAGTTATCTTCACAAAGATAAAGGTTTCAGGTGTCGGGTGTCAGGTGTCAGGTCCTTGCAGCAGATAGCGGCTTCGGCCACTTAGGCGGGTGTCAGGTTCTAAAAAGGGCTGCTCAGCTGGGAAGATGGAAGGCTTGAAAGCACGAAAGCTTCCAGGTTTTTCGGACTCCTGGCCTCCCAGCCTTCAAGCTATGAGCTATCAGCGAAG
>JASFIU010000144.1:0-9855 GCA_050122495.1 Desulfobacterales bacterium
AAAAGAGGTTTCGGGTTTCAGGTGTCAGGTGTCAGCAAACTGATGACCGGGGGAGAATTCGATGCGTCTCCATTGCCCTGACACCTGAACACTGAAACCTGAAACCAGTGGCCAAGGGCCCGACACCCGACACCTGAAACCTGTAATTTCTATGAACCGCAAAAACCTTAAAACGATCCGCCCGCCCCGTTTAAAGCCCGGTGACACTGTCGGCATTGTGGCTCCGGCCAGTCCTTTTGATCCGGATCTTTTTAATCAAGGTCTGGATGTCCTGGCGTCCATGGGGTTTCGAACCTTTGTGCCCGATGAGATATTTGAAAATAACCGCTATCTGGCCGGTTCTGATGCGCATCGCGCCAAACTGGTCACGCGGGTTTTTCAAGATCCCAGCGTTGATGCCATTGTTTGCGCCAGGGGTGGGTTTGGCTGTCTGAGGATTTTGCCCCTGTTGGATTTTGATGTGATGCGAACAAACCCCAAGGTGTTTGTGGGACTCAGCGATATCAGCGCCTTGCTGGCTGCGATTACGGCAAAAACCGGGTTGGTGACATTTCACGGCCCGCTGGTGACCACCCTGGCAAAAGCGCCGGAATTCACCCGGCAAAGCATGCTGACGGCGATTTCGTCTGATTCAGATCTCAAGATTACACCCGGCAAGGGAGTTACCATCAGGGGCGGCAGGGCAAAGGGCCCGATCATCGGCGGCAACCTGACCACCTTGTGCCATTTGCTGGGAACGCCGTTTGAACCCCGGTTTGAAAATCACATTTTATTTTTAGAAGATTGCGGCGAAGCCCCTTATCGGATCGACCGCATGCTGTTTCAGATGAAACTCGCCGGCTGCTTTGACGCTATTACCGGCCTGGTGCTTGGTAGTTTTGAAGAGTGCGGAGCCCTGGATGGGATCTACCGGATTTTCCAGGAATGTTTCGAGGACATTGGCATTCCGATTCTGGCGGGCTTTCAGGTCGGTCATGGAAAGCAAAACCTGACCATACCTTTCGGCATCGACGCCAGCTTAGATACCGATAACCAGATCCTCACATTTGATCAGCCGGCAACAAAGGGTTAGTCGTCTGTTGTCGGCGGTCAAGTATCAGAGGACAGATGTCAGGTTTTAGGTGCCGGAAGTATTATTGGACGATAACCGAGAACGAGGACGACGACGAGGACGAGCAAAATGAAGAGAAAGAAATATCGTACTCGTCCTCGCACTCGTCCTCGAAAACCAACTGACACCTGGACACCGACATATATAGAAGTAACATAGTTATGGAAGCAGCAGATAAATTGATGCGGCAGGCGATTGCCGATAAGATATTTCCCGGCGGCGTTCTACTGGTTGCAGAAAAGGAAGAGATCGTCTTCTTTAAGGCTTACGGGTATGCTCATCTTTCCAGCCGTACGCCCATGACCAAAGAAACAATTTTTGACCTGGCATCGCTGACCAAGCCGCTGAGCACCAGCTTGGCGGTGATGAAACTTATCCAGTGCGATCAAATTGAGCTGGAGGATCGCCTGGGCCAAATTTTGACCGAATTTGATGGCACCGACAAGGCCGAGATAAAAATTAAAAACCTGCTCTACCACGATTCCGGGCTTCCCGATTACCGCCCGTTTTACAAAGCACTGGGTAATGTTGCCCGGGATTCACGCAGAAAGGCGCTGCGCAAGCTTCTGTTGCAAGAACCCCCTGTCAATCCGATCGGTAAAACCGTCATTTACAGTGATCTGGGATTTATGATTCTGGCTTGGGTGGTTGAACACATTTCAGGCCGGCGGTTAGATCATTTTGTGGAAAAAGAGATCTATCAACCCCTGGGGCTTAACAATCTATATTTTATCTCGCGGAATTCGGCAGAACCCCGGGGCCATTTTGCGGCAACGGAAAACTGTCCCTGGCGAAAGAAAATTTTAGTGGGTCAGGTGCATGATGAAAATGCATACGTGGTTGGCGGTATCGAGGGACACGCCGGTCTTTTTGGAACTGCTGACAACATTTATCGGCTTTTGGTTAAACTGCTCTCTATCTATCGCGGCTGGAGTAAAAGCAATCTATTGCGTAAAGATCTGCTGCAACGATTTTTTACACGACTGCCCGGAACCGACAAAGCCCTTGGATTTGATATGCCCAGCGCCACAGACTCCAGTTGCGGGCGCGGCTTTTCTCAAAACAGTGTCGGGCATCTGGGGTTTACCGGAACATCCTTTTGGATGGATCTGGAGCAATCTGTGACTGTCATCCTGTTAACCAATCGCGTGCATCCGTCGCGTGAAAACGAAGACATTAAAAAATTTAGGCCCGTATTGCACGATGCGGTGAGGAAAACGATGGTCGCCTGAATTTTTTGGTGATTATTTTTACTTGTCATGCTACAATAAATCTGGTAGCAATCCGTTGAATTTTTAAATTATTCTTCCGAAAGAGGCCTTTCCGAATGAATTTATTTTTTGACAAGTTTTTAGGTGTGTTCTCAAATGATCTGGCCATCGACCTGGGCACGGCCAACACCCTTGTCTATGTTAAGGGCAGCGGCATCGTACTAAGTGAACCCTCGGTGGTGGCGATCAGCACGGGCAACAGGTCCAAAAATCGCGTTCTGGCCGTTGGGGTTGAGGCCAAAAACATGCTGGGTAAGACGCCTGGAAATATACTGGCCATCCGCCCGATGCGTGATGGGGTTATTGCCGATTTTGAAGTGACCGAGGCTATGCTGCGCCATTTTATCCATAAGGTGCATAACCGCCGGACGTTCGTACGGCCGCGAATTATCATCGCTGTGCCGTCCGGGATCACGCAGGTTGAAAAACGTGCGGTCCGAGAATCCGCTGAGTCCGCCGGCGCCCGAGAGGTTTTCCTGATTGAAGAACCGATGGCAGCGGCCATCGGGGCCGGACTTCCGATCACCGAGCCGACCTGTAACATGGTAGTGGATATCGGCGGCGGGACTACGGAAGTTGCGGTGATTTCTCTAAAGGGGATTGTCTATAGCCGATCGGTACGGGTAGCCGGTGATAAGATGGATTCGGCGATTATCCAGTATATCAAACGCAAATATAATCTGTTGATCGGTGAACGCACCGCCGAAACGATAAAAACTTCGATCGGCAACGCTTATCCGGATTCACAGAACCTAGAAACCATTGAAGTTAAGGGCCGTGATCTTGCCTCTGGAATTCCAAAAATTCTATCAATCGATTCAGAAGAAATACGAATTGCAATTTCTGAACAAATCGACGCTATCGTTGAGACAGTCAAAATTGCTTTGGAGCAGACGCCTCCCGAACTATCTGCTGACATCGTTGATCGTGGTATTATTCTAACAGGGGGAGGGGCGCTGCTTAAGAATCTGGATAAATTAATCAGGGAGGAGACCAGCTTACCGGTTACGGTTACCGAGGATCCATTATCTACCGTGGCGATGGGTTCGGGAAAAGCCCTCGACAACCTTGAAATCCTCAAAGAAGTTGTGGTTAACTGATCCCGCGTCATCAAGCATCCCCGGGTTATCCGGTCATTCGGCCTTCTCAAGTTTCATAATTTAATCTCTGATTTTGGAATGGCAGGGCAACGGCAGGTCCAATACGAAAAGTCGCAATCGTTTTCTGGTTTAATTGATATCATTGAACCCATCATTCCTGCACCCCGCTATTTCGCCATGCCATGTGTCAATAAAGTAAGCGAAGCTTTATGTTTTCCAAAAAGATGGTTCTAATCGTTGGCGGCGTCGTTCTGATCACCGTCAATGTAATTATCCTTTCGGTAACCAGCAAAAGCCAGTCAACTTCTGGTTTCGGCCGAGTCGGTCTTTCTTTCGTGGCACCCTTCCAAGAACTTGTTACCCGCTCGGTCCGTTTTGCCCGAGAGATCTGGGGGCATTACTTCTTTTTAGTTGCGGTCTCTCAGGAAAACGAAGAACTCAAAAAATCCTTAAATAATGCCATTGAGAAAAATAATCAATGGAATGAACTTAAACTCGCCAACAGCCGTCTGCGTGATTTATTGAGTTTCCAGGAATCCTTGCAGAATCGGGTGGTCGCCGCAGAGGTTATCGGAAAAGATCCATCCGTGTGGTTTAAAACGGTGATTATCGATAAAGGTAAAGCAGATGGATTACAAAAGGGGCTGCCGGTCGTTTTACCACAGGGAATTACCGGTCAGGTCATCGAAGTTTCTGACCGGTATTCCAAAGTGATGCTGATCATTGATCGAAATAGTGCCGTCGATGCCTTGGTACAACGCTCGCGGGCACGGGGCATTATTAAAGGGGCCTCCGCCGATCAATGCCGATTTGAATTTGTTTTGCGTAAAAACGATGTCCAAATCGGCGACACGGTCGTTGCTTCCGGATTCGACGGCGTATATCCCAAGGGTTTGCGCATCGGACATGTATCCGATTTAAGCGAGCGCAGCGCCGATATTTTTTATGAAATTACGGTTACACCTTTTGTGGACTTTGAAAAACTTGAAGAGGTGCTGGTTGTCCTGCGCCCGGAAACTGAAACATTAGCGAGTGAGCCATGAGGTATTGCTTCTACATCGGCACATGTCTTTTGCTGCTAATCGTTCAAACCACGGTTTTGTCCTATTCCAACGCAATTGGGGGAATATATGACCTGCTGATTCCCTTTGTCATCTTTTTAAGCATTAGCCTGCCCGTGCGGGAATCTTTGCCGTTTATTTTAGTTCTGGGGTTTATTGTTGACAATCTTTCCGGAAGCCCGTTCGGGCTGTACCTTACATTTTACTTTTGGCTGTTTGTGGGTATGCGCTGGATTATAAAGTACCTGCGTGCGGGGAATAAACTTTTTTTATCTTTAGTGGTCGTCGTTGCCGTTATCATCGAAAATTTTCTGGTGATGGGGACATTTGCGTTTTTTGGACCCAGCGGGCAACTGCCGGCAGAAGCAGCTAAAAATATTGCCTTACAGACGGTTTGGGCCCTGGTTACGGGCCCCCTGTTTTTGTTAAGCCTTTTGTCGATATCGAGGCGCTTTAACATTCAGTTAAATGGGGCCGGAGCGGCGCCGAAAACTTAGATGGATAAATATTTAAAAACTGCAGATACCGAGTGGTACAAACAACGCATTGCCGGTGTCATCATATGCGTCCTGGCTGCCTTTGTCGTGATTTTTATCCGACTGATTTACCTGCAGGTCATCAGGGGCAACGAGTTCCGGCGTTTATCTTTAAACAACAGTATCCGGCTGCAAAATATCGATCCTCCCCGGGGACGGCTTTACGACCGCAACCACGACCTCCTGGTTGATAACCGGCCCTCCTTTGATGTGCGCATTACCTTAAAAGATGCCGAGCCGGTCGTGGCAACGCTTGCGAAATTATCCCGACACATCAACATTTCCGAAGACGCACTCATGTCCAAAATAAAGCAAACGCCAGGCGTATCGGCTTATAAGCCGGTGTTGCTGAGACAGGACATCGGGCGTGATGTTTTGGCTGCTATTGAAGTCAACAAATTTGATCTTCCGGGAATATCGGTGAATGTGAATTTGCGCCGTCACTATATTTATGAGCGCAGCGCCTCCCATTTACTCGGGTATTTAAGCGAAATCAATTCCGAAGAGCTCAAGAGCGGGGCTTATCCTGATCTTCGCAGCGGTGAACTCATCGGAAAATTTGGAGCCGAAAAGGTTTACGAGAATTACTTACGGGGTAAGCGGGGCGGGCGACAGGTCGAAGTCAACGCGAACGGCCTGGTCGTGAGGGTATTAGAGACGGTCGAAGCTGAGCCCGGCCATAATGTGTATTTGACCATCGATAAGATGCTGCAGCGCCGCGCCGAAGAGCTTTTGGATGGAGTGGTCGGTGCTGCCGTCGCCATCGAACCTGACAGCGGGCGAATTCTGGCACTGGCCAGCAGCCCCACCTTTGATCAAAATTCTTTTGTCGGTGGCATCACCCATGAAAAATGGAGTTCTTTGATTTCGAATCCCTTCAGGCCGATGTCAAACCGGGCGATCCAGGGCGAATATGCACCCGGCTCGACCTATAAAATTATAACGGCCCTTGCCGGGCTGGAAGAAGGTGTGATCGATACGCAAACAACCATATTCTGTCCGGGGCATTATCGATTCGGTAACCGTGTTTACCGCTGTTGGAAAAAGGGAGGGCACGGAAGCGTTGACATCATCAAAGCGGTGGAAGAATCCTGCGACGTGTTTTTTTATCAGGTCGGCCTGCGGCTCGGTGTGGATCGACTGGCCTGGTATGCCAAATCCGCCGGACTGGGCTCTCCAACCGGAATTTTTCTTGACCAGGAAGCGCGCGGTTTAATTCCTACAGCTGCCTGGAAAAAAAAGCGTACCGGTGTGCCCTGGCAAGAGGGTGAAACTCTGTCAATCGCAATCGGGCAAGGTTTTAACCTTGCAACCCCCCTTCAGATGGCGGTTCTGGCCGGCGCCGTGGCCAACGGCGGCAAACGCTATCGGCCGATGATCCTAAACCGCATTCAAATGGCAGACGGACAAATTTTGCAAGAGACCAAACCCAAGCTGGTGGGGAAAATACCGGTGAGCCAATCCACCCTGGATCTTGTAAAATTTGGACTGTGGAGAGTCGTCAACGGTGAGAACGGAACCGCACGCGGGAGCCGTCTTGAAGATATCGCCATCAGCGGAAAAACCGGTACAACTCAGGTCATCAGTCGGAGAGAAGACGATCCGCTGCCGGAGGAGGACGTGCCCATCCATCTAAGAGCACATGCCTGGTTCGTCGCCTATGCACCCTCTGAAAAACCGACCATTGCGATTGCAGTTGTCGTTGAACATGGCGAACACGGCTCCGGTGCGGCAGCGCCGATCGCCAAGGAAATGATAAAGACGTATTTACGCAGGCCACCTGCCAATACGCAGGTGGCAACCCAAAACAACAAGTATACCACCAGGGGCGGTGGTTAAGCCATTTCAGGCTCTATTTTAGGTGTCAGGTGTCAGGTGTCAGGTTTCAGGTGTCAGCAAACAAAAGACAATGTGCAGAATCTCATAACAATTGTCTCATCGAGTTCGTTATCCTGACACCTGAACACTGACACCTGACACCTGGACGAAGCGGGAGCGAAGTGAAAGATGTTTGATCGACGTTTGATACAGTATTTTGATTGGGGCTTATTGGGACTGGCCGTCTTGGTTGGCTGTGTCGGGCTCCTGACCCTGTACAGCGCCGTTACGGCGGAGACCCCGGCGCCTCAAAAAATTCTTTTTTTCAAACAGATGCTATGGTTTTGCATTGGTCTGCTCGCCATGGTGACTGCGTTTTTGTTTAATTATAAGCTTTTGGATCGTTGGGCGCAGCCCATCTACTTTATGTGCATTTTACTGCTGATCGCCGTTTTGTTTTTCGGCAAATATGTTGGGGGTTCGCGGCGTTGGCTGATCATCGGTCCGCTTTCATTTCAACCGTCCGAGCTTGTTAAAATTGCGGTTATCCTCAGTTTAGCGCATTATTATTCCAAAGATGCCAAAACGCGAGGGTTTACCCTGCGTGAATTAATCCGTCCCCTCATGTTTACGTTGTTGCCGGTCATCCTGATCGGGATGCAACCGGATTTGGGTACCGCCGGGCTGCTGGTGTTAATCGCCGCTTCAATGACGGTTTTTGTAAAAATTGAAAGACGCTCCTTTATATATTTGCTGGTCTCCGGATCCATATTGGTTCCGCTGATATGGTTTTTTTTAAAAGAATATCAAAAAAAGCGGATTCTCGTATTTTTGGACCCGGACCGGGATCCATTGGGAGCCGGGTACCACATCATCCAGTCTAAAATTGCAATTGGTTCCGGAATGTTAAGCGGCAAAGGATTTTTAAAGGGCACCCAAAATGCACTTTCCTTTCTCCCCGAGGAACACACGGATTTTATTTTTTCGGTTCTGGCTGAAGAATGGGGTTTCCTCGGATCGGTTACACTGGTTCTTTTATTTCTGATCTTGATATTTTGGGGCTTAACAGTGGCCCATGGTTGCCGCGAGCCCTTTGGTACGATTGTGGCCGTCGGTATTACCGGCATGATTTTTTGGCAGGTGTTCATTAATATCGGCATGTCAATGGGACTGATGCCGGTTGTCGGCGTCCCGCTGCCGTTTGTCAGTTACGGGGGCTCTTCGGTCCTGACCACAGCCATCGGGATCGGCCTGCTGCTAAATGTGAGTATGCGCAGATTTATGCTTCAATAAAGCCGGCTTCCATAATTTTATCTAAGTTCGGAGCATTGGCGTACGGGCTTGGTTTCTTGCTGGTGTTGCGTGTTACGGGTTACGAGTTGCGAGTCAGGACCTCAGCGTATTGGCTTCAATATTTTAACCCGGAACACGCAACTCGAAACGCTTCAATTACGACACCCCGCCTTTTTAAAATCCGACGCCCACTTTTAGCGGCCATTACGTCATGAAATCCCCAACCACCCTTCCCCTAAAAGCACCGGCCCCATCTAAAAATCCTTCGATTTCAACAGCCTCCAGAGGGGATTAAAATTTTAAAAAAATACTTTGACAATGGCTTAATGCGGATGGTATAGACCGCCCGAGCCAAATCATCCTTTTTAAATAATTTTTAACAATTTAGACCAGTTTGCACATTAATTCTCAGATGGAGGTTTCTCAATGAGGATTTTTGGTTTGTATCGAAAATGTTCTGCAGTTGTGCTCATCACCCTGGTATTTGTTTTGCTTACCACTTCTCTGGCCCTAGGCGCATCGGAAGAATCAGGCGGTGGCGGGATCACCGTTCTTCCCGATGGATCCCTCATCATTCAGATCGCCAATTTCCTTCTCATCATTTGGATTTTAAACCTTATTTTATATCGGCCGATCCGAAATATCCTGCGTCAACGCAAGGAAAAAATAGAAGGGCTTGAGGTCCGAATTGAGACCTATAAAGAAGACGCTCAAAAAAAAGATGACGCCTTTGCATCCGGTATCCAGGAGGCCAGGGCAAAAGGGCTAAAAGAAAAGGAAACCCTGTTGCAGGCCGCTGCTGAAGAAGAAAAGCAGATGATTGCCGATGTGAATACCCAGGCCCAGGCGGAGCTGGTGGAAATTCGTCAGAAAATTGGAAAAGATGCGGAAGCCGCTAGAGCCGCTTTACAAGAAAAAGTGGATGAGTTTGCCAATGATATTTGCCAAAAAATTTTGGGGAGGAAAGTTTGATGAAAATTTTTGGGTTTAAGCGGCCGTGCGGTTCGAAAAGACACCACACCGTACCTATTGGCGTTCTGGTCGTCTTTTTGTGCCTGTCTTTCGGTACCGCCATGGCCGCTTCCGGCGGCGATTCGGGCGCGAAAGGATGGGTAAAGACAGATTGGTTCCGGGTCATGAACTTTGTTGTACTGGCGGGCGTGCTGTTTTTTGTATTACGCAAGCCCGTTTCGCAGGCCTTGAGCTCGCGCATTAAAGGTATTCAGGAACAGTTAGAAAGTTTAGAGACCCAGAGGGCCGAGGCTGAAAAACAATTGGCCCAATACAATGAAAAATTATCCCAGCTGGAGAGCGAAGCCGCGAAGATCGTTGACGCCTATATCAAGCAGGGCAACGAAGCCAGGGCTAAAATCCTAAAAGAGGCCGAACAAACCGCTGAAAAACTACAGGCCCAAGCCCGACGAAATATTGAACATGAATTTGACAAAGCCAAGCAGAGGCTGCAGCAGGAAGTTGTTGAATCTTCGCTGCGGAAGGCCGAGGAGAGTTTAAAAAAAGAAATCACGACCCAGGATCAGGACAAACTGATCGACGAATATATAAATAAGGTGGTGGCATAATGAAAAATTTGGCAATCGCGCGGCGGTATGCGAAGGCCCTTTTGCTGATCAGCAAAGAAGATGGTCAAACCGACACCTATAGAGA
>JASFIU010000145.1:0-9825 GCA_050122495.1 Desulfobacterales bacterium
ATAAAAACATTCAAATACTAGAAGTGGTTTTGAAACCACTTCTAAACAACGGGTAGACTATGGCCATTCACTCTCATAATTTCGTGGAAACCTATGAAGGCTTAGTCGGTTTTGGCGCCGATCGTGAGACAGATGAGAACACGGTTGTCTATTACCTCCAAAAATTCTCCGATGACCAATTGATGCAGGCCCTCATTAAACGCCTGTCGGATGAAGAGCTTGCCGACATTTTTAGTTTGATTACGAGGCTGTTAAAAAAGCATCTGGTCGACAACGAGTACCACAGCCTCTTTTTAAAGGAGCCGCACTAACCTTACTGCTGGATTCTGGCTATTGGCACAAAGGATATACATGTTCACCGAGAAACAACTCAGCCGCTATGCAGATGTATTATTATGGGGACTTCAGACCGCCCGAAAACGTAAACTCGCTAAAAACGACCTGGTGCTCTTGCGTTTCGATCTGGCGGCCGTCCGCCTGGCCGAAATTCTATATGCCAAGCTGCTTGAAGCGGGCGCTCACCCGCTCTTGCGGATGAACGCCACCGCATCCATGGAATATAACTACTATGCCCTGGCAAACGATAAACAGCTGGTTTACATCCCCCCCGGTGAGGAAACGCTGTTTGCAGGATTAAATGGCAGCATATCTATTTATGCCCCGGAATCGCTAACGCATTTGAGCACCGTCGATCCAAAAAGAATCGGTAAGGCGGTGGTAGCCAAAAAGAAATTGCGCGATTTGATGGAAAAAAGGGAAAATCTGGGGAAATTCAGCTGGACGCTGTGCATTTTCCCCACCGCTGGGCTGGCAAAACATGCCCGCATCAGTCAAAAGTCTTATTCAGCCCAAATTGCCAGGGCGTGTTTTCTAAATACAAAATCTCCGGTGGCGGAATGGCAGCGCGTTTATAAAGCGGCACAATCGATTAAGAAATGGCTCAATCGCCTGCCGGTTAGCGATTTGCACGTGGAATCTGAAAACGTGGATCTGCGCATCTCACTCGGAGAAAATAGAAAGTGGGTCGGCATATCCGGGCGCAATATTCCCAGTTTTGAGATATTTGTCTCGCCGGATTGGCGGGGCACCCGGGGCGTCTATTATGCGGATCAGCCGTCCTATCGCAGCGGTAATTATGTCAAAGACGTTCACCTGAAATTTGAGAAAGGCAGGCTTGTAAAGATCGGCGCTGCAAAAGGGCAAAGGTTTGTTGCACAGCAGCTGAGAATGGATCAAGGCGCCGGCCGCCTGGGTGAGTTTTCGCTAACAGACACACGATTTTCACGTATCAACACATTTATGGCCAACACGCTTTTTGATGAAAATTACGGCGGTAAATACGGCAACTGTCATATTGCGTTAGGATCCTCTTATTCGAATACCTATTCCGGAAAACCGTCCGAATTCACCAAGCAGATGAAGCGCAAACTCGGCTTCAACCAATCCGCTCTCCACTGGGATTTTGTCAACACCGAAAAGAAACGGGTAAGCGCGCATTTGAAATCCGGTAAAAAAGTAACGATTTATGAAGATGGCAAATTTAAGAACTAAAAGCGGGATAAAAAAAGCCGCTGATATTAAAAAAAATCAGGCGGCTGTTGTGTTTTGGCGCATCGGCCGAAAATGTTTCAGGCGCTTAATGCGGGTTTAGTTGGAATGGTCGTTAATTTTTTAACCGACTCCACCAGATCTTGAAGCGGAAAAGGTTTGGAAAGGACGGCATCGAAACCCGAATCCTCAATTTGCCAGGGTGTGCCTGAAATACCAATTATGGGGGTGGAATTTTTACGGGAAGCGCGAATGTGCTGCACCACCCCTTTGCCATCAAGCCTTGGCATGCGCAGGTCAGTGATCACCATATCGTAGCTGCCGTCATCAAATTTCTGAATACCTTCGATCCCGTCGAGCGCGATTTCGACTTTATGGCCGAATCTTTTTAAAGCTGCCTCGATCACGCGCAAAATCCCTTTTTCATCATCGATAACTAAAATAGTGCACATGATTCCTTCCCTAACAGCAGTTTGGTATTTAAGACCTTGATCACTCCTTATGATTATGAACAATACGCTAGAAAACGCCTTCTGTCAACAATATACTGTGGAGAGCATTTCTTCTAAACACAATATATGGGCATTTCCTATATATTGAACAGCGCCAACGGTTCAAACCCAGATCAAAGCCCGTTGACGGCCGACAGCGGTCAATTGAATAAGTTAAATAGATTTTGAGGCGTTTTATGACGCCGCACCAGTCGAAATTGAATCCCCGAGGAAGGAAAATGGGTAAACCTGTTGGGAACTATATTTAGATAAAGCGTAGCAGGTGTCAAGCCGGATTACGCCGATTTTTAATGATCGAATCGACGGAGTTATCAACAAAATGTATCTGATTGAAATCTAAATATAAAAAATCAGTCGGATCGATAATATATTCAAATTCAGATGGTTATGTTAAGGCAGATTATTTTTAAGTATTCTAGTGGGATCCGAAGTTATCAACAGGTTATAAACAATTCCGTTTGCAAAACCAAACTTTCGAAATCGTCCATTTTTTGTCATTTTCTAACGGAATGAATAATTTTGAATCCGCAAGTCAGAGGTAAAATTTAGGGCAGCCGGCAGATGTTCAAAAAAAAACCAGCGCTGGAATAACGCTTGCGGCGCTGGTTTTCCATACTTGAACAGATAGGGTGGGCATTCAATCTTAATTTCTGGATGCGAAAGCAAGGTGAAAGTCTACATTCGCCATTTCAACCTTGGAAGAAACTATATCTTGAATTTACCGAAATCTTCCGGTGAAAGGTTTTCGAGATAGTCAGCCCATTTTTTACCTTCTTCGCTGGTATCTAACACCTCGGCCTCGCCATCCCCCATTTTTGATTTTTGCATGACCTCATCCGCTACATAGATGGGGGCTTCATATCGAAGCGCCAGGGCAATCGCATCACTGGGGCGCGCATCCATTTCAAAATTTCCATCTTTGGAAATAAAATGGATTTTGGCGTAGAACGTGTTATCTTTTAAATCACATACTTCAATTTTTGAGATTGATATATCTAAACGCTCTGTGAAATTTTTAAAAAGGTCGTGCGTCATCGGACGTTCGTATTTAATATTTTGGAGGGCCGATGCAATTGAAGTTGCTTCCAGCAATCCGATCCAGATCGGGATCGCCTGATCGTTTTCTTCCGATTTCAAAATGATAATCGGCGTGTTCGAGGCTGGATCCATTGTCAAACCCGCTATGCTCACCTTATGCAGCATAATTTTCAACTCCTTTCAACCCTCCCGCTGGGAGCTCGGCGCCGATCGCTTTGCCAAACAGTGAATGCGAAAAGGCTTTATCAATACGGACACCAATTATTTGCCCGGTTAGGCTATGCTTGGCGTCCGGATATCCATCCAGAGAAAAATTAACAATTTTGTTCGAAGGCGTACGACCCGTCCATTGCAATGCCGGGTTGGCCGCATCCGCTTGACCGGATCCCTGCTTTTTGCTCAACCCATCGGTTAGAACCCACTGGGTGGAACCGACCAGGGCCTTATTTTTGCTTTTCGTAAATTTCTCCTGCAAATCCAGGAGGGTCTGCAGCCGTTCTCTTTTTATCGGCTCGGAAATCTTATGGGGCAGTTTAACAGACGGGGCGCTGGGGCGATCAGAATACTGAAAGGCAAATAGTCCGTCATATTCCACTGTTTTTATAAGTTCCAAGGTCTTTTGAAAATCAGCCTCCGTTTCTCCCGGGAAGCCGACGATCATATCGGATGTAATCGCTATGTTAGAACAAGTATCCCGTAGTTTCGCCACTTTGTCAAGGTACTGCTCTATCGTGTATTTACGGTTCATGCGCTTAAGTATCCGGTTTGAACCTGACTGAACCGGCAGATGAATATGGGGACACAATTTATAAAAATCTCTAAATGCCAAGATTAGATCCGGGCTTAAATCCTTAGGGTGGGATGTGGTAAATCGAATTCTTAAAAGCCCTTCGATCTCATTTATCCTGGCTAAAAGCTCAGGAAATGAGCATAGATTCTGCTTTTTACCATAACTGTTAACATTTTGTCCCAGCAGGGTGACTTCTTTTACACCGTTTTCAACCAGCACATGGATTTCCCGGATAATGCTTTCGGGCTCACGGCTGGTTTCTCTTCCGCGGACAAAAGGGACCACGCAATAAGCACAATAATTGTCACAACCCCGCATAATGGTAACAAATTTAGAGACCTGACTTTCAGTCCGGGGTCCTTCAAGAAAATCAGGGATACCCGTAACTTCATCCATTTCAACATCAACGAGCCGGCATCGCCTGGTTTCGATCTGTTGAATTAAACGCGGCAGCCTGTCAATCGCCTGGGTACCGAAAACAAGGTCGATGGAGGGCATGCGTCCCAGAATTTTTTCGCCTTCCTGTTGGGCCACACAGCCACCGACCCCGATAATCAGCCCTCTTTTATTGCGCTTCATCCTGGCAAGCCGGCCCAGTAAGCTAAAGGCTTTTTGTTCGGCCTTGGCCCGGACGCTACAGGTATTAACGATGATCAAATCGGCCCTATCCATCGAAGCGGTTTGTTCATATCCTAAAGATGCCAGCCGCATGGCGATTTGCTCCGAATCATATACATTCATCTGGCAGCCGATTGTGTGTATATAAAGAAGTTTCGTATTCATTTATAAAAAGTCAGGCTTGTATCATAAACGATCGCAAAAATAGTAGTTCATCTTCGAAAAAAGGCTCAAAAGCTAGAAGTGCCTGAAATGAGCTAAAGAGTTTGGCCTCGGGCAAAGGCGCAAAGACACCAAGCTTTTTTTAATTACTTTAACTATCATACCTTGCGCCTTAGGGTCTTTGCGTGAAAAATAATATTAAATGGACTGATTCCGCTTTTCAATTTTAGCTCAATTTTACTTCTTCAATCATGATGTCTTTCTTTAGATCCTGTAAAATTTCAGTGAACTGTTTTTCGCAGCCGGGTGCGATATGCATGGTGACGATTCCCCGAACGGGATCCTCCGTTTTTAGCATAGCAATACCATCATAGGCTTCTAAAATAAATTTTAGAAAAGCGATTTCGCTGCGATCCACCCTGTAACGCTGTTTTAGTGTATTCAAAATTTGCCTATTCACCCGGAAATATTTAGTACATATCATTCTCCTGGTTCCAAGGTTCACCGTTAAACGGTTCAGAGGTTAAATAATCGCAGAAACTGGAAAGATGTGATGACGATCGGCAGGTGAAATCATCCAGAGTCGATAAACCTTGAACCCATGAACCCAGCTTGCCCTCCGTAGCCTTTAAGGCGAAGGGGGGAATCTCTGAACCTTGAAAACCCGATTAATGACAAACATTGGTTCTATCTGGTGCATGATGAGTGACTAAAAAGACGTGCTAAAGAGTATAACCACATCTGCATTATTTGCAATAAAAAACACCTGTGCGTCAGATCAATTTTGGGTTGTCCAATTTGCGATGATACGGTATAGGCCGTCAATGGAAAAAAAATGGCAAATACTGAAGCCGGATGCAGAGACCGTTAACCAGTTGGGTGCTCAGTTGGATTGCCATCCGATCACAGCGACCATCCTGGTCAACCGCAACCTGAATTCCGCCCGGGAAGCCTCAAACTTTTTGACATCCTCTTTGAGTGAGGTTCGAACACCATTCGGCTTGAAAGACATGGAAATCGCGGTTGAACGGATTTACCGCGCGATTTTAGAGAATGAAAATATCTTAATATTTGGCGACTACGATGTCGACGGAATCACCGCCACGGCCATACTTTTGGATTTTTTGCGGGGGATCGGAGCGAACGTATCCGCCTATATCCCCCATCGAATAAAAGAAGGATACAGTCTGCAGGCGCATCATATCAGCGAACACGCCGTGCCCAATCAGATACAGTTGATTATCACCGCCGATTGCGGTTCCGGCAGTCATGACGCCATAACCTCCGCCCGCGATTCGGGAATCGATGTGATTGTTACCGACCATCATTTGATCTCTGAAAAAATCCCTCCCGCTGTGGCCGTTCTCAATCCCAAACGGCATGATTGCCAGTCGGGCATGGAGATGCTGGCCGGTGTCGGGATGGCGTTTTCACTCGTGATCGGTTTACGGAAATATTTGCGGGACCATGGTTTTTGGAATAACCGGCCTGAACCGAATCTCAAAAATCTTTGCGATCTTGTCGCCCTGGGCACCATCTCCGATATGGTCCCCCTGATTAAAGAAAATCGTATATTTTCAATAGCCGGGTTGGAACTCATCAATTCCTCCACACGACCCGGTTTAAGCGCACTCCGAAAGGTGGCCGGCATCGCGCACCAGCGGACGGATGCCGATGATATTGCCTTCAGATTGGCGCCCCGATTAAATGCTGCCGGGCGCATGGATCATGCTTCCATCGCATTGAAATTGCTTACCACCGCAAACAATGCCACGGCCCGACAATTGGCCGAATCATTAAACGGACTGAACGATCGGCGTCAAAATCAGGAACGTTTGATCCTTGACAGCGTTCTCGCGGACTTTGAGCGCCACCCTGACCGTCTTGAAAAAAAGGCCCTGGTATGCTGGCATCCCGGGTGGCATCAAGGCGTTCTTGGAATAGTGGCATCCCGCATTACCGAAAAATATTTTAGACCGACAGTGCTGATAGCGGTTAAGGACGAATTGGGCAAAGGGTCGGCCAGAAGCATTCCTGGTGTCGATTTATTCAAAGCCCTGCAAGCCTGCCAGCATTGTCTGCAGGATTTTGGCGGCCATTCGATGGCGGCCGGATTGACCATCCCGACCGGGAAGTTAGGGGAATTTCAACACACATTTGAGAAGATCGTTGCCCAAATGACCCGACACGAAGAATCGATTCCCCTATTGACCATTGATGCCGAAATCAAATTCGCCGATATATCGGATGTTTTGATCGATGAAATAGAAGCCTTAAGCCCTTTTGGCATCGAAAACCCGGAACCCGTACTGATGACGCGAAACGTTAAGGTCGTGTCTTCTAAAATTGTGGGAAAAAATCACCGTAAAATGATGCTGGTTCAAGACGCCGAACGTGCGCAGAAACCGGTTCCTGCAATTCGGTTCAATGCAGATGGACGGATGCAGACAGAGACGGCCTTTAGCCGCATCGCCTTTCGGCTGAGGTGGAACCGCTGGAATGCAAATAAAAGCATTCAGCTGATTATCGAGGATGCATCATAGGTTCAAAGGTTCTGGGTTCAGAGGTTACGAGTTGCGGGTTGCGGGTTTCGCGTTGCGGGTTATTTACAGTTTTTTACCAGGAGCAAGCAGCCAGTAATCAGAAGCTGGATACTATCTGACCTCTGTTTTCTGACTTCTGTCCGCTGGCAGTTAGCGGTTACGCATTGAGGACCTGAGCGTCTTCCAGCAGAACTTCCAACCGGGCCAGGTCGACCTCGGAAATTTGGAGTTGGTGCGCTTCCGGGGTTGCCATGAGAACGATCGATGGGTCTTCGCTCAAAGCAATCCCCTTCTTGTGACACATGTGATTGGCCAGCCGAACCAGCACGAGCAAAATGTTATTGCAATCAAAATCTTCTATATGATGCTCCCGTGCTATCCGGCAGTATTTTTGGGGCAGGTTCCAGTGATTGAGGAGCAATTCCCCCTGTTCGGTATGCATATTTTGCATGGCCTCATCTATGAGTGTATTGGACGGCCGTTGATCGATTTCCCCTGAGATCTTCATATCATCAATGGCCTTCAGGATAAAAAGCTTGCCCACATCATGAAGCAGACCGGCAACGAAAGTTTCGTGGCAGATGGTCTGAAATCCGGTTTGTTTGGCTAGCCAACTCGCACCCATGGCACATCCCACCGAATGCCGCCAGAGCTTCCCCATAATTTTATGTATAATTGGATCCTTTGAGCGGAATTTATTCTGCAGGGCAACCAGGGTGACGATGTTGGACACCTCTTTGCTGCCCAGCCGGATGATGGCATCTCTGACAGTGACCACCTGACTCAGGCCTCTATAAAATGAGGAATTCGAGACGCGTAATACCTCTCCGGTAAGCGATTGATCACTGACAATTGATTTTTCTATCAGGCGGGTGTCAGGTTCCTCTTTGGCAATCTCTTTCTGAATTCGGAGAGCAGTTCCATTAAAGGCCGGGAGCTTAACCCTTTTTGTGGAAACATGTTTGTGGATCATTTCGACCAGAGACCTATCGGTATTCATGATGATTCTCCTATCAGGCGCCGCGGTTCGGGTATAGGTCTTGGGTT
Source organism: Desulfobacterales bacterium (assembly GCA_050122495.1). Classification (GTDB taxonomy): domain Bacteria; phylum Desulfobacterota; class Desulfobacteria; order Desulfobacterales; family JAHEIW01; genus JAHEIW01. Next base: position 8,259 of record JASFIU010000145.1, read on the forward strand.
TTGCAAACGCGGAAGACAGCGCAGCAATTCATCAAAGGATTCGTCCGCCCCGCTATTCTCGGATCGAATTGGGTCTTCATCCGAAACCGAATATTTTTTTATTGCTGTGGCCATTACCAATGATATCGACAGCTTTTGGCGAAAACTTTAGGACTAAATCCCCTGAATATTTTGCTTGCAAATGAGCAGTTTACCCATTATGATGCCACCACAAATTCCGATGATAACCATTTCAAAAAGAAGGTGAGACCATGGCCAAGGTATTCCGGCCAAGCACTCGCGAGGCCAGTATCCTATCCAAAATTGAATCCCAAAAAGAACATGAACGCAAACGCGCAATTAATGCCATCAAAGATTGTATTGAACCCCTATCCAATGCAATTGCGATGAAGCTTGTAGACAGCAATCTGGTGGAAACCACCAACAAAAATGCGCTTGAAGAGCAGATCCAGAAGTGTCTGGAAAAACTGGGGCGCGCCGATGATTTTGAAATTGACTATCAAGTCGCCCCCATCCGAAACACTGTGCCGCAGCCCCATGTTGTCAGCTTGTTCCTGACGTCCTTTGTCATTGAAAAACTGATCAAGCATAAAGACGTTGTCGACATTTATGGCTCAGACGAAGATATCTATTGGAGTATTCACCAGCAAGTTAAAAAATTCTTACCAGCCTAATGCGTCCCCGTTTTCAACCCAGATTGATCAACGGGCCTTTTGAGGACCCCGGCCTGTATATTCCCTTTCTTTTTGAAAACCGGGCAGTTCTATTTGACCTCGGTGATATCTATGCCCTTTCACCCAAAGATAGCCTCAAAATCAGTCACGTGTTCGTCACCCACACCCACATGGATCATTTTACCGGTTTCGACCGACTCCTGCGGCTTTTTCTGGGTCGCGAAAAGCAGCTGTCTTTGTATGGTCCGCAGGGTTTTCTAAAAAACGCCGAAGGCAAACTGGCCGGATATGCATGGAATCTGGTGGAAAATTATCAATACCGGCTGACATTAGAGTTAACCGAGGTTCATCCGGATCTTCTGATCTCAAAAACCTATCGTTGCCGGGATAAATTTTTAGCTCCCCAAAAGAATGTCGAGCGCGCTTTCACGGGTGTGTTGCTCGAAGAAGCGGGATTCCGCGTATCCGGCGCCATTTTGGACCACAGCCTTCCCTGTCTTGGATTATCGATTCATGAAAGGTTTCATGTCAATATTATCCGAGAAGGTCTGAATGCGCTGGGGCTTGAAACCGGCCCCTGGTTGTCGCGATTTAAACAAGCGCTGTACTGCCGGATTGACCCGGATTCGGATTTCGAGGTTGCAACCGAGGGTCAGCAGCAAAAAAAGCACTTCAAGCTCGGGGAACTTGCCGAAAAAATTGCGCTGATTACGCCGGGTGAAAAAATTGCCTACATCAGCGATGTGGTTTACAGTGACACCAATGAAGAGAAAATCGTTGCATTTGCCAAAGATGCCGACCATCTTTTCATCGAAGCTGCGTTTCTAGACAAAGACCGTACCACGGCCAGGGAAAAATTCCATCTCACCGCCCGGCAGGCCGGTGAGCTGGCA
>JASFIU010000146.1:0-9797 GCA_050122495.1 Desulfobacterales bacterium
TATAAGTGGAGTGACCGGCTATCGACTGGTGCGCAGTTTGTTTACGCCGAGTACGGTAAAGTCAAAATAGAAAATGGCTTAATCAAAGGTTATACAAACGAAATGACATTTTTTTTATCATAAACGCAAGCCGAAAATTTTAAAAATCAACGCCTTTTAAACACAATCTATTTAGAATCTTTCGTATATATTCTGTAACGCAATCTCTAAAATAGCAAAATTATATATTTCGGCTATGAACCCATAATCGTGATAATTTTTACCTTACATAAGCACATCTAACAAATTTCAAGACCCTCCAAATTTTCGACTCAGGCACGATACCTAAAATTTCAGATATGATTTATTTTTTGACATTGTCTGATGCATTATAAAATAAGGATCCTCGGCCCAAAAGGCTGGAGTTGACTTCAATCTTGAATTCCCCTTGATTCGCCTATAAATTTCATGTATCCAAATACTATTCGCAAATATTTCAATCCAATTGATAGGTTGTTAATCTCTCGCTGCATCCTTTCTTGTAAATCAATATTATTTTAAGGTATTTGGCGTGACAACTGCCATACCCCCGATATGCGCCATACGAAACCCACTCTCTAACTGAATTGGGTAAATTGGCAATTTACCCCTGACATGCGTTGATATTTCTATTAAGCGGAAATTAGAGTAGAAAGATAGACGGTCATAATTATATGCATTTCGCTTTTCTTGTATGATCGTAATGCATTTTTTCATGACCTCTTCTATCCCATAGATTGATAGTCGTCAGTGCCTCAATCTAGATGAGTTTTGTTTGTTTGCATTTAATTCATTTGCTTTAATATGGTTTAAATTTTTCTTGCCCAAACGGATTTGAATTCAGGGGACCGAAAACGTGTTACGCAATCTAAGACCTGCAATATTTATTCTGGGATTGATACTTTTCCTTAACTGCCAAGCAGTGAATGCAACCCGATCAGAAACTAGGATTAAAGTTGGTATCAGTCCCTTTTCACCCTTCGTAATTTTGTCAGAAGAAGAGCCTAAGGGATTATCGATAGATCTATGGCATGCCCTGTCCCGTGAAATTGGCTTGGATTTTGAATTTGTAGAATGTATCGGTGTTGCCGACAAATTAAAGCGTTTGCAGGAAGGCAGCATAGATATTGCCATTGGTGGGATTACCATCACTAAAAAACGGGAATTGATGTTTGACTTTACCCATCCAGTCTATCACACAGGACTGGATATTTTAATTCCCAGAGTTGGGAATCCGACATTTCTTGGGCTGCTTTCATCTTTATTCAAAGGGCCTAAATTTGTCATTTTTGGCGGGCTATTGGTTTTAATTATCATCGCCGGTCATATTATTTGGATTGTTGAGCGCAGCAGCAAACAAAAAGCAACGAGTTTTCACCGCAAATACGTTCCGGGTGTGTTTGAGGGTATGTACTGGGCGCTTATCACCGCAAGCACCATCGGGTACGGCGACAAGGTTCCTAAACGCTGGATTGGAAGAATATTAGCTGGCGTTATCATCATTATTTTCTTGCCGTTATTCGGATTCTTTATTGCCCAGCTTTCATCTGACCTGACGATTCAAAGCCTTAAGGTCAACATAAACGGACCCGAAGATTTGCGGGGTCGACGGGTTGCAGTGGTCAGAGGAACAACCAGCCATGAATATATGAAGAAAGAGCGCGCCCATATCGAGGCATATATAACCGTGCAAGATGCTATAGAATCCTTACTGAACGAAACAGTGGATGCGGTAGTATACGATTCCCCGAATCTGCTTTTTTATGCAAACAGCGAGGGTAAAGGAAAAGTGACCGTGGTTGGGAAGATCTTTGAACCCCAGGATTATGGCCTGGCCCTTCCGCAAGGCAGCCCCTTGCGTGAAAAAATTAATCGCGCCATACTGACTATAATAGAAACCGATGAATTGGAGCGTACGGTAGAAAAGTGGCTCGGCAGCATCGGCGGTCAATAAAAAAAGTGTTAAGTATCGGCGGTCATGATTAAATGCATTTCAATGGTGCTACTCAAATTCTCATTTTTTACATATATCATCCTCAAATCTTAAAAAAACCGCCTTCCCTAAAAGTTTGGATTTCATAGATCCGGGGGAAAATTAGAAGCGCTGATCATTGCTATTTCATTCCTCTACATATCGAAAATTGCAGCAGTCAGCTCCTTCCATGATCGTCTTTGTTCGCTTTAATGTTATTTTTGGATTAAACCCTTCCAGAAAGTAAAAATCTCTAATACAGGATAGGGTGCATCCAAGTTTTTTGACGCCTAATTTTTCGTATATCTGAGCGTATCCGCAATAAGAAATATCAAAAAATAATTCTTTGTCAGTTTCCTTGATTATTTTTATTTCGAATGCATCGTCCTCGGCCCATACTTCTTTCACAATTTTAGAAAGTTCAGCGATAGAATTTCCAGAATATTCTTCTGCTAAAGTTTTCCCCGATAATATCGCATCTTCTCTGACGACTTCTTTTGTTATCTCTATTGCTTCGTTGTAACCTATTTTATCAGCAAATGCGTTTATAAGTGATGAAACAATCGGTGCTTGTACTTCTCTCCGTTTGAGATGGGTGATCTTCATTTTTCCCTCTTCACTGTTGATAATTTCTGGAAGCCATCTCAAAAATGTCTTTTGGCTCAATATCTTTGTTGGCGCCGCGTTTTAAATCCTCGACATACAACAGTATGCCTCCGGTTTACGACCCACAAGGCAAATAAGATCAGACGGGGAATCCCGCAGCGCGGGAAAACTCGGCTCCGCCGCGCGTGTCCCGGCGAAGCTTTTAAGCGAAGACGGAATCTTAAACCAAAATCCTATTTTTGAGATGGCTTCCAAGTTTCGAATAAATTATTTTTAGATGTGGATGATGACGACTCCTTCCGTAGCATTGACGGTTGCCTGTGTCCCGGTTTTTAGCATCTGGAACGAGCTTTCATCAAGAGAGATAATTGGAATCTCTTTGCCGTAAAAATGCTTACAGACGATGGGTCCTGTGGCCAGGATGGCTTCGGTTCTGACATTAACAATTGCCGCTGGGGACTTGTCCACTCTGGCTAATTCCAACATGATCAATGAGCCGGTACTCGACCCCTTGCCAAAGGGGAACACCAGCACTTTGCCCGCTACGCTCTGGTCGAAAAGCTCGTGACGGGGGTCGTTGATAAGGCCGGTTGCAGGATCTACGCCACCCCAGAAACTGATGGGTTGCAAGGTCGTTAGCACCTCTCCCGTGGCAACTCCCGGAACCACACAGCAGCCCTTTAACTTTTTTTCCACGGCAATTCGCTCCTGCAGATTTTTCCTCGCACAGCCGATTCAACGCAGTCTTCTATACTTGCGTAGCCCGCTTCAAAACCGCATTGGGAAAAGCAGTAGTTGGCAAATTTGGCAGAGTCGGTCATCGCAGCCGTAAATTGCCAGATCTCTTTGGGATATTGTAATGGGCACCCGTCGGTAAACACCATCACACCCGCAGCGGTCAGATCGGCTAAAATACCATTGTCTTTTATCCATGCATAAACACTTCTATTCGTAAATACCCAGAATATCACCGAACTGTGGACTTTTCCCCCCTTTGTCATTTGAGCCAGCTTGATAAACTCGGCCGGCGAATAATGCGGGCAACCGGTAACAATCAGATCGACCGCATCTCCTTCCACCGTCCAGAGTCGATCTTCCGCCTTCTGGATCAATCCGGGGGTGATATCATATGCGTTTTCCGCTTTGTTTCCATGAAGGCACATCTCCAGAGTCTGCGCCTCAGGGGTGACCCCCACCATATGAAACAGGCCCACGGCACCGGATGAAGCAGCCGCGGCACAAAAGCCTTTGAGGCTGTCAATTTTTATGTCCCGGGGGATTCCGGTGATCGCCGCCACCTGGTCTCCGGCCAGCTCTCCAAAAAGATATCCCAGAAGCGGATAAATCGATTCCTTCTCAAACATCCGAGTCGGGATTTCTTTTAGCCGAATCAATATCCGGGCCTTGCGGTTTTCAGTGAGATGAAGACCGAATTTCGGCACCTTTCCGATGATTGCCGCACAGATATCCATCAGATCTGCATACCGGTTGGTCCTCGCGCCGATGATTGAGTTGGCAAAAGCGATGGCATTGGATTCGCCCCAGGCAATTTGTTCGCCGAATCGCGGAATGATTCCGTTTTGATAGGGCGCACAAGTCCACGTAGGCGTTGCCCTCATTTTCAGATAGGCTGCTTCCATGCGGTTATGCTTCGGCAGGATTTCAGGCGGCACCCGGTATGCCTTCCATCTCTGGAGATCGATGGAACTGGGATTGAGCGAGGTGGGAACCGCTACTTTTCCTCCCAGCGCAGCCATTTTTTCGGCAAACTCTAATCCGGCATCTACCATGTAAAGGGTGGCATCGATATGCACCTGCGAAACCGGCATCAGTTCCTTAGCACCGAAAAGCTCCCCCAGGTCGACCAGCACCGCTAGCGCTATTCTTGCTGCTTCTCCTTGTTTGCCGTCAAGGATGCTTTTCTCCTCATCGGTTAAACGCATAAAATTCATTCCATTTGATGACGTTCAAACGCTTGATAAAAAATTAAGGCCGAAAAATGGCTACAAATCCAGCCAGATGCCAATACCCTTCTCCACGGCCCGCTGGTAAATTAGCGGTGCTACGGCCATATCGTCTAATGCATTTCCCAGGTTAGCCGTCATCGTCCTTTCTTCGGAAGTCTCTCGGCCCGGCCTTTTTCCTGTAACCAGCTCTCCCAGATCAGCGTGAATATCCGGGATATTTTGTAAATAGCCGATTTGCTGGTAGAGGCGAAGCTGTGGCGTATCGTCTGTACAAAATTTAGCCGTTTCACGCATGGCCTCGGGATGCCAGTAGGCATCATAATCGATCAAGGATGCAAAGGCACCTTCCGCCAGCCAGCCGGCCTGAATCGTGGCGTGGGGGGTTTTCATAATCGGACCGGCGGTGACCACAATATCGCAGCCCGCGACCGCATCCCGCGGCGTTTTCACCGGCACCACCTCCAGGTCATAGCGGTTTCTGATTTCTTCTGCATAGCGCTGCAAGGCTTCAACGTCCACATCGTATGCCATGACTTTTTCAAGTGGGAAGATCGCTTGGAGCGCTTCTACATTGCTGCGCCCTTGAATGCCGCAGCCCAGCATTCCCATCACCGCTGATTCGGGACGGGCCAGATAGCGTGCGGATAGGGCGGTGGCGGCGCCGGTACGCTTCGCCGTAATCCAGGTGCAGTCCATCACTGCAAGGGGCAAACCGGATTCGACATCGTTGAAAATAAGCAGACCTGCAATATAGGGAAGTCCTCTCTTAGGGTTTTCCGGAAATCCGCTGACCCATTTAACACCCGCAGATTTTAAGTCCGGGATATAGGCTAACATGGCGTTCATGAAATTGTCCCCCCCTCCGGGGTGGATACTCGGTTTGGGTGGCATTTCGGTGCGGCCCTCGCCTTTGGCCCGGAAAGTGACCTCCAGGGATTCAATAATTTCCTTCATTGTCAATCCAGCAGCCTCAACATCCATTTTTGATAAATAAAGCAACTGGCTTTTCTGCATTGTTCCTCCGTTAAAAAGGGTGTCAAAAAAAGTACGCTATAGTTTGAAGGTGGATACAATCTATTTTAATATTATTTCTCACGCAAAGCCGCTAAGTCGCAAAGAACGATACCCTAAATGATAATCTTAGCGTCTTGGCGTCTTTGCGTGAGGCTAAAATCTCCATTCCACTTTAGCCATTAGGCGGCGTGATCTCAAGTCATTTTTTAGAATCAGCCCCTTGACTTTCACCGGAGGAGATGGTTTTCAAAATGAATCGGAGGTGAAACCAATGGTTGATCTGTATCAAATTCTGGCAGAGCATCAGATTGAATACGAGCGCTATGATCACCCCGCGGTGTATACGGTGGAAGATGTCAAACGTTTGGTGCCGTCTTTGCCGGCGGTCAAGACCAAAAACCTCTTTCTGCGGGACCATAAAGGCAAACGCCATTTTCTGGTGATTGTGCCCGCTGAAAAGCGCGTTCATATCAAAGCCCTGCATGCGGTGATTGGCTCCAGCCGTTTAAGCTTTGGTTCCGCTAGACGCCTTAAAAAATACCTGGGGGTGGATCCCGGTGCAGTTACGATATTCGGCCTGATTAACGATCCTGACCATGAGGTCGAATTGATTCTGGACGAATCCCTATGGGCACATGAGACGTTTCAGTTTCATCCCCTGGTCAATACCCGTACGCTGGTGATATCCCGCGCTAACCTCGAGCGTTTTCTGACGATCACCGGCCACGAGGTGAAGACCCTGGATGTTCCAGAGCAAAAGGGATAATAAGAAATCGGATTTATAGACCCAAAAAAGGTAATCTAATGGCACTGGAGTACTGGGTTCATCCTCTCGTTGCGTGTTGCGGGTTACGGGTTGCGAGTTTTGCACGGGAGTGTTTAGTTTGCAATTTTTTAACCCGTAACCCGGAACGCGAAACTCGAAACGCTTCGTTGAGAAATAGGTTAAAGGAGATATCAGGGCCGTTTTGGTTGGGGGATGATTAGCTTAAACTCTTTATACGATTCATACGGCTGGTAATTTCGGTTATGCGGATACCGTATTTTTTGTTCTGCAAAACCACCTCTCCTCTTGCAATTAGTTTTTCGTTGGCCAGGATGTCGACGGGTTCGCCTTCGAGCTTGGAAAGCGAGACCGTTGAGCCGGGTCCAAGATTGAGCAATTCCTGGATTTGAACCTTGGCGCGGCCCAGTTCAACTGTTATCTCTAAGGGAATGTCCAGGAGCAAATTGAGGTCAAAATCTTCGACGGCCTGCATCTCTTCGGGCGGTCTCTCTTCAGCTGGTGAGATCTTCGGTTCTTCTTCCACAGGAGGGTTTTGCATATCGACGGCTTCTCCTGCGGCGGTTGCTTCTAATGGATCACCATCTGGCTGTTCCGGATTTTCAACAATTTTTTCCGGGTCAGTGCCTTCCGGCAGATCTACGCCTGCAGAATCCGCGGTATTTTTTTCAGATGGGTTGTCTCTATCTCTCTGGTCACTTTCAGTCATCTTTAGTCTCAACTTCTCAACTATTTTGATGAGGAGCCCCTTCGTGTCATATAATTAGAGGCTCAAGATACAGGTAATATGTTAGTATAGTTAGCCCAAAACCTCAATACTATTTTAGCTCAAACTCCGTAACTGCTGGGTATAGACAATACGGTTTTTGTGAGTTGGTCTTGGATAAAGTGTTATCTTATGCCCGGATGATTGTAATTTCGGCAAACGAATGTTATAAGCCCGCTAGGGTACTTTCAACAAATTTTGAAATGCTGGAGTATTGAAGTAAAACTAATTGCGGATTGAAATATCAAACAGTTCGCTATTCAAAATCCGAAATCCACAATCCGCAATCCGAAATGAGGAATTCTTCATGTATCACAATTTATTCAGCCCGATTCGGATCAATACGCTGGAGATAAAAAACCGAATCGCCTACCCTTCTCTGGGCCTGCTGTATTCAACCGATGGCAAGCTCAATGACCGCTATTATAACTATTTTCAGGAAAGGGCCTATGGCGGCGTTGGCCTGGTAACCGTCGGGCCGGTCGGGGTTGACTTTATCGGCTCCGGCGCGATTGCGCTTTCTTTAGCGAACGATGATGCCATCGTCGATTTTCAAAAGCTCACCGGGATCATCAAAGACGGGGGGGCCCGGGCCTGGGTTCAGCTGTTTCATGCCGGGGCTTATTCGCATCCGATGTTTGTCGAGGGTCAGCAGCCGATCGCACCTTCGGCGGTCTATTCGCGTTATTCCCAGACAACGCCGCGTGAAATGACGCTGGAAGATATTCATCAGGTACAGGATGCATTCGTCCGGGCGGCAGAAAGGGCGCAGGCAGCCGGGTTTGACGGTGTCGAAATCCTGGCTTCCGCTGGATATCTAATTACCCAGTTTCTCTCTCCGCGAACCAATCAACGGACCGATGATTATGGGGGCTCTTTTGAAAACCGGGTGCGGTTTGCGCGGGAATTGATTGAATCGATGCGCGCGCGTCTGGGACCGGAGTACCCTTTAACGATCCGCATGGCGGGAAATGATTTTGTGAGGGACAGCAATACGGATACCGAAACGCCGGAATTTGCGAAAGTCTACGAACAAGCCGGTGTGGATGCGATCAATGTAACCGGCGGCTGGCATGAATCGCGCGTACCGCAGCTGCCCATGCACCTGCCAAGGTCGGCTTTTGCGTTTTTAGCCCTGAACATAAAAAAAGCCGTTTCGGTTCCGATCATCGCATCCAATCGCATTTCAGACCCCGACACGGCCGACCAGGTTATCAAAGACGGCTATGCCGACATGGTCAATTTGGGTCGGGTCTTGATTGCCGATCCACAGTGGCCCCAAAAGGCTTTTGAGGGAAAGGTTGATGAAATTCGTCCCTGTGTGGGCTGCTCCCAGGGTTGTACCGACGAAGTCTTTAACGGACGTCCGGTTTTTTGCGTTGGCAATGCTAGAGCCGGGTTCGAGGGCGAGCGTCAGATTTTAAAAACGGAAGACCCCAAAAACGTCATGATCGTGGGTGCCGGGGCCGGGGGTCTTGAAGCTGCCGTAACGGCTGCCATGCGCGGGCACCAGGTTGAAGTTTACGAAAAGGATTCAGATATCGGCGGGCAACTGTGGATCGCCGGTGCACCGCCCCACAAACAAGAGATGTTAGAATTTATTCGATATTACCGCAGCCTGATCGACAAATATCAAATCCCACTGCATTTAAACGCAACCGTGGATACCGATGTCGTTAAAAAGCAAAATCCGGATTACATCATTCTGGCCGAGGGGGCTCAACCCGTGCTGCCGGAAATCGATGGTTATGATGATCCCTGTGTTTATTCGGCCTGGCAGGTGCTGAAGGGCAATCCGGTTCTCGGTAAATCCGTAGCCGTCATCGGCGGCGGCTCGGTCGGCCTGGAAACGGCCTTGTTCATTGCAGCCAAGGGTACGCTTACGCCTGAAACGCTGCATTTTCTATTTGCGTATGAAGCCGTAAGTAACGAGCGTTTACGGGAATTGATGTTTCAGGGGTCGTCTCGGGTTACCGTTTTTGAAATGTTGCCCAAAATCGGCAAAGATGTCGGCAAGTCAACCAAGTGGATTCTGTTTGACAATTTAAAACGTTACAAGGTTTCGGTAAAAACCAGCACAACGGTGACCTCCATTCGCAAGGGAACGGTGAAATTTCAAAAAGACGGCCAAGAAAAACAAATGCAGTTTGACAACGTCGTCCTGGCTTCCGGGACGCAATCCGTCCCGGGGCTGTCAGCTGAAATAAAAAAACTGGGGGTTCCATTCGCTACGGTGGGTGACGGCGTCCGGCCGGGAAAACTAAACGAAGCGATCCATGGCGGGTTCCTGGCCGCCATAAACATATAGCTCAAAGCCAATCTGCAGATTTCATTGAATTAGTGATTTAGTTATCCGCAGATTACGCAGATTAACGCAGATTATTTCTTCAGGTTAAATTCTTATCTGCTGCTTTCGCAGAATTACACAGATATTTAATCCGATACATTTCTTTTAATATTAATTTTTCAAATCTGCGGTAATCTGCGTAATCTGCGGATATTATTTCATCTGCGGATCCATCTGCTATGAACTGCAGGGCTTCAAGCCCTGCATTACGGTTTGATTTTGTCGAGGACTTCTCCGTTTTCATTCAACAAAAAAATCATAAAGCCCCCGGCGGCCGCCGCTTCAGCCAATTCGTCATATAAAATGGCCTGGACTTCATATTT
>JASFIU010000147.1:0-9675 GCA_050122495.1 Desulfobacterales bacterium
CGGTTGAATAATCTCTTCAGCCGCATTCGAAATCAGTTCGAACCCCACATAGGAGATATAGATCAGAGCCATTGCCGGAATGAACGGCCCCCATCCCATTGGCGCTAGAGGCTCCAGATTCGCCGGTTCAATATCGGTAAGACCCAGCGCCGCGACACCGACCAGAACCGCCAATTCCACCAGATTCATTACGGTAATAACGATGATTGCTTCCTTCATCCCCATGAAGTTGACGAGAGTGAATACGATGGTGGTGAGCAGGGTTAGCAGGGCGATGCTGGCATCCGGTATAAAGTAGGCGCGGATCGTCAGGGAAAATATAAGGGCATACATTGAGCAGGCCAGCGTGTTGCCGATCCAGAAAAACCATCCGGTAAAAAAGGCCACGGGTCGATTGAGTGTTCGGTGGGTAAAGGAATATCCGCCGCCGGCTAACGGTATGGCGGCACTGAGCTCGCTGTAATTTAAAGCCGTAAAAAGGGTTAAAAAGCCCATTGCCAGATAGACCAGAACACCAGCCGGCCCGATCATATGCGCCAGTTCGCCCGGCAGGGCAAAAATACCCGGGCCCATGGTGGCGCCGATGCCAATCATTACCGCCATAAACAGGCCCATATTCCGCCTGAAACTTATTTCCTGCGCCATAAACCGATGCTCCCAGATTCAGGTGTATTATCCGAACAATTTGATCTAAAACACGATCGCAGAAAGCGTCCTCCACAGTCACTTGCCGACTGGAAAAATTGATTATGAAGCCATTTACCAGATTTACAGGAGGACATTCAAGCAAAAAGCTACAATGACCGACTCCACTCCTTGACAGCATCCTACAATGTGGTTACCTAATGTATGAACTTAAACGAGGCTGCATTATCGATTTTATTAAACCTAATCTTGCATCTTCAGTTTAAAAACCTCCGGGACCTGTTGCGACATTTCAGATAACCACCTCATCGAAATTTTTTCCTAAGACATCTTCCTTCAAATAGTGGACATTCCGGGGTAATTTTAAAACTCGTGTTTTTAATCTAATCGAAGTTGCTCGGCCTTTTGATTTTAATTCCGTATTTGTGAAAAAGGAGGCAAACGCAATGCAATTGAAGAACTACCATATCGATGAAGAACGCTATGCCAAGTGCATTGAAGTTTCAAAACGGGTCCGCTGGGATATCGACGCGGATGTCATTCGGGGACGAGAATTTGACTTTTCGCAAAAATTTCTACCGGATGGTATTTCCAAAGTCGATCAGCTGGCTTTTTTAAGCAACGATGAAAAGAGACTTTTAAGCCAGGTTCAAGGCCGAACTTACGCCAACATGTTTGGTTTTGTCGAAAGATTTATTACGGCCAAAATCCTTGAAACCACCCGGGATCATTGGCTGGGAGATCAGACCGCGCTGGAAGCGCTAATCCGATTCAGTGATGAAGAGCTGAAGCATCAGGAGCTGTTTCGCAGGATCGAAACGATGATGGCCAACGGTATGCCGGAAGGCTACAAATTTTTACCTGACCCCGATGAGGTTGCTGAAGCCGTATTGCAAAATTCCACCTGGGCTGTGTTGGCACTTATTTTGGAGATAGAGCTTTTCACCCAGGAGCATTACAAGCAGAGTATCGAGCCGGAAGAAAACCTTTCCGAATTATACAAAGATATTTTTTTGTTTCACTGGAAAGAAGAAACCACCCACGCCATGATGGATGAATTGGAATGGCCTCGGGAAGACAGCAAACTGTCAGCTGAAGAACGTGATCGGGCCATCGAGGAATTGATTGCGATTGTTGCCGACGTGGACGGTATTTTAAAAAATCAGAGCACGGCTGATGCGGACTATTTCACCAAAATCTGTGACCGTTCCTTCACCGATGACGAATTTCAGAGTCTCAAAGATGGGATTCTCAAAGCATATCGCTGGCAATATATTTTCTCCGGAGTTGAGCATCCACGATTTCAAAAGTTATACAACGATTTGACCACGGAGGATCAACGTCAGCGAGTTAATCACGCCCTGGCGACCTTACAGTGACAACGCTCATAACCTTGAAATACGGCTCCGGCTGAACCCATATATATAACCCAAAGCTCGGGTTTACATACGATTTATCCAATCTGACCAGCTTCAACATACAGCAAAAGGAGGTCTGCAATGAATAAAGCGACTTTCCCCCCCGGTTTTAAGGATCTTCCAAATTTCGGTTTGATTGAAGCCCTGTTAGGGCGGCGATCACGGCGCTTTTTTATGGGAGCAGAGATCCCGGACGGTGTCTTTGCTTATAAATCGAAACAAGAGCCGATGCCGCTTTCGGAACTCGAAAAACTGCTTGTGGTGGCCGCCTGCGGCGGCAATACGGCCTGGCATAACCTGATCTATCGGGGTCAAGTTTATGCGCCCCATCTTTCAAATTATGCCGGGGCAGCTGGCGGGCGTGTTTTTCCATCTGCGGCGGGTTTTCATACCAGCCAGACATTTTTCACCGATGATGACGGCTTGTACCTGTTGGAAATGCGGGATGCACCCGCCTTTGCCGAGCGCGCCGGCGATGGGTCTTTGAATCTTGATGAATTCGTGTCCAACGTAAAAAAGCACGTGCGCAAGCTTCATGATGGCCGTTTAAAAATACCCGCCGAGGTGCCGTTCGCCGAAGCGCATAACACCTGGGTGTTCAACAAACCCTCAACGTTGCTCGTTATACCCGTTGGAGATCTTTCCCAACATGTACTTTTTAATTTGCTCTATATGCTGCAAAACGGTCTGGTGCTATATGATGATGTCCATAAGCAGGCGATTCCCGGTTTAGAACAATTCAAGGATATCGTTGATGTTGATAACACCTGGCCCATAACCTTTGTGGAACAATGGTCCCTTTCCGAACTGACCGTGGAACTGGCCGCAAGCTGTTACGCCGGCGTACTGATGCTTCAAGCCATGGGGCTGGGCGGCTGGATGTTTAACGGAGTTGATCCGTTCTCGATGTTGGGGGCCAGTGGTGACCCGGACGTACCCGGGCTCGGGTTCCGTTATGACGAAAATGAGCGGTGGCCTTATCCCAATCCCACGGGGTTGGAAAGCGTGATGGAGGGATACTGTCCGCCCCATTACCCGGACATGCGTGCGGCAGTCGATGCAGCCTGTGAGCGCGAGTTCGGTCCCGGGGGACCGTTTCACCCGGATACTCCGGGCCCCTGGAAAGACAGCCCTAAAGTACGCTCAGCAGCCATCGTGCATGATGAACGCTTCAAGGAGTGCGTTTCTTTGCAGGCTCAATATGTTTATGATACATTCGGTAAATTTCCAGGGACGGTTCCATCGATGTTTTTAATTATGTATGTGCAAGCCCATCATCTTGATCTGGATTTTTACGACAGGTTTTACGAACCGGGCGCCTATCTTAAGACCCATGCCGATCATGTGAAACAGTGGCATGGGTAACGCGCGCATTGTCTACGATTTCAGCTGTCAGAAATTGGTAGGCGTCGAGTTTCAGGTGTCGGCAAACAAAAAATAGGAATTGCGAATTCAGGAATTTATGAATTGAAAGTATGCTGCCCGTCGAGAGCCTCCCTTCGAGGGCCTCAGGGTTCAGCGACAGGGGTCGAACGATCATTTTAATTCCGAAATCCCTCAATTCCTGAATTCCTCAATCATTGCCAGTAAGTTTGAGAACTGAAGCAGGCAAGAAATGATCGATCTGAATGCATTTTCGCTTGACAAGTTTAAGTAGCGGGCATATATATAAACATATTAGCATATACTAATATTTTGTTATGGACGAAATAGAGAAACTGGTTGAGATATTCAAAGCCCTATCAGATCCAACCCGGTTAAGGTTAGTTAAGTTGTTAAACGATTGCCAACCGGGTGTTTGCAGCGGTGGGTCCTTATGCGTCAATGCCTTAGCACACCGCCTGGGTGTTACACAACCGGCAGTCTCACAGCACTTGCGCATCTTGAGACAGGCTGGTTTGGTTCGTGGTGATCGACAAGGCTCATTTATGCACTACTCCCTTGATCCGGATGGACTCGATAGATATAAGGCCGCACTTCGGGAAACGTTAGGGGAAGATTTTGTCATTGGCTGATGCAGCTTTTTTTTGCTCAAATATATTAGTATATGCGAATATTCGCAAATTACAATATGAAAGGGGGTGAAACTATGTGTTGTGCCACGGGCAGCCATCAGGGATTTCAGAGATGGGGACATCAAAATGCCTGTTTCTGTGGATGCGATGATCCCCGGCATTTTAGGCCACGATACATGACCAGAAAACAAAGGATCGCCAATTTAGAGGAGCATCTGGAAAATCTGCGGGATGAAGTGAAGGCCGTTGAAGAGCATATTGCTCAAATCAAGAAAGAAAAATAGACCGCTATAAAAAAAGAGAGGAGCCATCGCTCCTCTCTGCCGCTCGCAATTTGGCAGGGGAATATGATATAGTTGCCCTTGTTGGTTCCCGAGAGCGGGTTCCGGAAAATGAGAAAGCTTTATGGTTAAATTTAATAAATTGAAAATACTCCATGTGCTGAGCCAGAGGCCGGATTCAACGGGCAGTGGCATATATATCCAGGCGATGATCAGGGAAGCAACCAAATGCGGCTTTGATAATTTCATGGTTGCGGGTCTAGGTTCAAGTGTATGTGATGACACGATTTGCATTGCGCAGGACAAATCAATGTTCGTAAATTTTCATAATGCCGATGTTTCCTACCGTATCCCCGGGATGAGTGACGTGATGCCATATGAAAGCAGCAGATTTTGCGATCTTTCCGAAGAAAACCTTTACGAATATAAAACTGCATTTCGCAGGGTACTCCAAGAAGCTGTGGAAAAGTTCAAGCCTGATATCATCCACAGCCATCATCTATGGATTGTCAGTTCGATGACTCGCCAACTTTTTCCGAACATTCCTATGGTAACCACCTGTCATGGATCAGATTTGCGGCAATTTCAGAATTGCAGTCACCTGCAGGAAATGGTCTTGGAAGGATGCCGGAAAATTGACTTTGTAATGGCGTTAAACCGGGCTCAGAAAAATGAAATTTCTCATTTATATCACATAGCGCCTGAGCAAATTATTGTCGCTGGTGCGGGTTATAACGACAGCTTATTTTATGCAGGCACTAAACCAGCCCCCAATCCGGTTCAACTGGTTTATGCCGGAAAGTTGAGCAATGCCAAAGGTGTTCCCTGGTTTTTACGTGCATTGCGTTCAATCAAATTTCCAGCATGGAAATTACATCTTGTAGGAAGCGGCAGTGGAGAAGATAAGGCGCAATGCCTCAGGCTGGCGGTGGATCTGGGGCCTAAGGTTTATGTTCATGGTGCACTTCCCCAGAAAGATCTTGCTGAAATATTCAGGCAGTGTCATATTCTGGTATTGCCGTCTTTTTTTGAAGGGTTACCCCTGGTCATACTAGAAGGTCTGGCCAGCGGTTGCCGGGTTGTGGCAACCGATCTTCCCGGAACAAAGGAGATTATCGGCCATTCTCTTGCAGAATTTATTTCCCTGGTCCCAATGCCACGTCTACGTTACATTGATCATCCTTACGAAGAAGACGAGCGTTTATTCGAGCAAAATCTAGGGAAAGCCCTTCAGCAGCAGATTGACGCTGCATCCAGATGTGCGCAAATTGACCGATCTCCGATTCAGGATAAACTTGATGCCTATACTTGGACAGGAATTTTTAAGAAGGTCAAGGAAGTTTACCTGAAATGTAATATTTAGCAAACGCCATCTTTTGCTCTGGCACAGCCAACAACCCGTTTGTAACGCTACCGAATCAGAAAAATGCCTGCCGATTTTATCAGGAGTCACCTATAGATTGCGGTCTGTCGAAATCTGCACGGTCACATGCGCTGGATCAAGAAAAATTACAAATCATACTATCATTGGGAACATATTTCCTAAACGCAGCCCCGGATTCCCTGGCAAGATATCCGGGAATGGCAATACCCGATGAATGCTCGGCATAGTCGATGAACGTGCGACCATCTATTCGCACCTTCATTCCTTTCTGAGGCGCGCTTAAAGGAATAATCGCATAAGTGTTTTTGTATTTATCCTTTAGATCTGTATGGCCAAGCCTTTCTGCATGTTTTCCGATGCTGACCTCCAGATAGTGTCGCGAACCTTTCTGAATACTTCCCCTATATTTTTCCCCGATAGCGTTCAAAATATGGACTAATCTATTATCCATTTACTAACTCCTAAATAGGCTGAGACAGTTTTAACTTTATATCTGCACTGATATACAAATATCTAGTTTTTCTCGCATCAAGCGCAGCGCTGCGTTCTTAGATCTTCCAATCGAACAGGCCGTATATCAAGATATGCTGCGATCAACCACATTTATATTTCCTGAGTAGCGATTGGCTGTGGATACCTCCACACAGTTATCAAGCTCCCACTCGGATACGATGCGATCATCAGCTACAGCATTTATCGGACAATAATATTCTTCACCCGTCTCATCTACAAATTTTTCAAAAATTTGGTCATCTCCATTCATGATATTTTCTCCCGATTGCTGAACTTTTTTTGGTAGAGGCCCGGATTTATACAACTGCTATCCGGACAAACCACTTTGTAAAGAGATTAAAATTCTAGTAAGTTAATAATTGACATGAATGATGACTTTGCAATACGAGTGAATTAACAGAATAATGAGGGGGAAATACTACCATTTTTAGGGTCTCGTCAATTAAACCTAGAGTGAAACACTTATGTGCCTGTTTTTTGCAAAGCTTGTAAGCAACAGGTTCGAATACTATTGTCTAAAAATAATATCTATAATATTGTTGAACTTGTAATCGATGTATCGCCACTTGACGGATATCTGTCACAAGGTGAGAATTTTAGAAATGTTTCTGGCCTGCCCCCCAAAAACTGGAATTATGTCAAACGCACACAAATAAAAATCATTTTCCAGAAATGAATCCCGATGCGAAACTTGACTTCAATACTAACGCTTTTGGGCCTCCTTCTCTTACCATGGTCAAACCTTTACGCTGTCGGTCCCACAGAAAAATCAGCGGGCTTCTCCGGCAGGCTTTCAGCAGGTGCCGGATATATGACCAGCACCGATCAGCTTAAAACCACCGATGAAAATAAACGAATCGATTCTTTAAGCGGGGATGCGGACTGGTACGATAAATTCATGCCGCTGGCCCTGTTTAATCTGCGTTACACTTTTGCCGAATCCGGCCGGCAGGTCTATTTTGGGACCCCGCCGGAACTCAGCGGGCCGCCGGGCTTGTCTTTGGGTTTTGTGCAGCCGTTCTCGGATGGAAGCCGGTTGGATATATCGGTCTTTACCCGGCTACTGTCAGAGGTCTGGCGGGATCCTTACCTGACCAACACCGGCCGCAAGGAAACGCGTGAATACCACTACGGCGCCCGGTTTGCCTACGAGGAAATATTCGGCAGCGGCTTCAAGCTCTCCTATGCATTTTCCCGGGTGGATGTAAATGTGGATGATATCGGTGACCGCTTCAACGACCTGGAGCGCGACGGCTACATTCACAACGCCGAAGTCGAATATGACTTCAAACCGGGCAAGACCGTGACGCTGTCGCCCGGATTTGAGCTGTCCATCGGTGACATAGACGGTGAGGCCAATGCCTACACGGGATATCAGTTCGGACTGGGTTTTCGCAAATTTTCAAAATTATACCAGCTGATGCTGAAGGCGGCAATCGGATGGGATGACTACGATGATAAGCATCCTGTTTTTAACAAAACCCGCAATGATACAAATTATTCCGTTTTTGGGATGTTGACGCGCTCTGATCTTTTCGGGCAGGACTTCCTTTTCGCCACGTTAATGGCAGGATACCGCTACCGGGACTCCAACATCAGTTTTCTGGAGGCACAAACTTTTCTGAGCGGTGCGATGATCGGGATTGAGTTTTAAAAGTATCAAAATTGAATTAAAACTGAAATTTATTTGATGAAGTATATTGAAGTATCGAGCCAGAAATTGCGGCTATCCAAATAAAATGCAGGGATAGCCGCAATTTCTTCAGCAGTCATCGGAAAGGCACCAAGTCAGAGTGCTCGGCGCAAGGTCGTATGCATAAACAAAAAACGTCCAAAGGTAACTAATTTCCATGCTCTGAGAAATATTTCTCAGCACCCGGATGCAATTGAATTCCGACAACGCTCTTGCGATCAGCATCCAGCGTTAATGGAGCCAGGGCCGGATGCGCATTTTTGAGGCGTTTGCGATTGCTGTAAATCGCATCAACGATATTGTAGGCCGTTTGGGCATCGAGATCTTGCGAGACGACCAGCACCGCCTGGGTCCCGAATGTGCTGACGCCCGTTGGAAGGGATGGGTAGGTATCGGCCGCAATGTTGATTTTAAAAAATGCGGGATGATCGTTGACCAGTTTTTCAATATCGGCGTCGTACATGCCAACCAGATTGGCCTCACAGAGCTTTAGCAACTTTTGGAGGGATGAATCCGGATGCACACCGATGTGCACCATCGCCTGGACTGTGCCGTGACAGAATGCCATCGTATCCTGTGATAGAGAAGCCGATATTTCTCCGACAAGACTAAAATCAGCTTTTGTCCATTTTTTGGTTTTCAGGATGGTATCAACCACAAGACGCTGAGGCGATCGCGGTGCACCGGCATTGATCCGTTTCCCTTTCAACTCATCCAGCGAAGCGATTTCGGCATCACGGCGCGCAACCAGCGTTACGGGGTCATCATAAAGCGGAGCAATTGTGCGTAGATTATCGTAGCTGATATCAAAAAATTTGAAATAACCGATTTTGTTCATCGCATCATGCAGCATGCGCGAATCGATCAGACCGATATCCAGGGAGCCCCCCTGAAGGTTGGTGAGATTATGCGCATCCCCGGGTCCGGGTACTGTTCTGCAGTTGAGATCATTTGAGTGTTTGTTCATCACCCGGCAAAGCATTCGGCCGGCAAAGTGAGAGAAGGTTTCGGTCTCTCCAGTCCCTATAAGAATATCAAAGGCATTGGCGGAAAACGGGAATATTGCGACGATTAGAAACGTCAGAATGATCGGAGCTCGCCTGCAAAACCGTTTGAAGCATATGTAATTTTTACATTTCTGGGCGCTCATGTTTTCCTCCTCGAGATTTACAACTGATTAGGATACCAGAATGACGAAATCGAGGGATATTAAAACTCCTTTTGGACCCTATGCCGGATGATGCCACCGCCTCTGTTTTGGGTCCAATCTGCAGGTTTAATCAAACGCGTCTAACTTCTTATATTGCGCAGCCGTAAAACGGAGCAGTTGGCCCTGTCCGCCACCCGCTGTGAGCATGAACGGCTGAAAGCTTCATTAATCGGGTCGCGGCGGTTGTGATAGACCACAATCAGGTCCGCGCCCCAATCGTCTGCAACTTTTATGATTTCTTCCCAGTTCTTTCCGGTTGCCACCCCATATGATACGGATTCATCACAATTGGCTTTGACGAACGCTTCCAGGGCGTTCTTAAATTTTTTAGCGGTCTCTTTGTGCACTTCATCGGGGATATGGGCGGCAACAATCGGCATGCCGAATCCCGGCATTACGCTTATCAGCCGAATCTCGGCACCAGTGGGTTTTCCAATCTCAGCGGCTTTTTGATAAACCGTGGCGGCCGTCCTGGGATAATCAACATCGATTGGCACAAGAATTTTTTTAAACATA
>JASFIU010000148.1:0-9659 GCA_050122495.1 Desulfobacterales bacterium
TTCCGTAAACGTTGCGTTTTTTGGCCCGGGTCAGAGACAAGCTTTCCATGGCCCGGGTCATGGCCACATAGAACAGGCGGCGCTCTTCAGCCAAATCAACGGGTTTGTCTTGGTTTGAACCTTCACGCTTTAGAGGGATCAAATCGTCTTCACACCCGGCAACAAACACCACCGGAAATTCCAGGCCCTTGGCTGCATGCATCGTCATCAACGCAACTTTTTCCGCCAAAGGCAAATAGGCATCGGTATCGGTCTGAAGTGCCGCGGTTGCTAAAAATCCAACCATATTGCCGCTGAACTCCTCTGACAGGCTAAGCAGGTTTTTGAAGGCTTCTTGAGATTGGGGCTGCGTGTTCACAATGGAGGTGCATTGGGGGATCTGCGAAAGATACTGCAGTTTTTCAGCAACTTTCATCCCGGCGGTCTCATTTTTGATACCGTCAATCTTATCGGCAAAATCGATTAGTTTTTGCTGCTGGGTTCGGCTTAAGCCGGGGATTGGAAAGCGTTTGGCGTTGGCGAACCCCTGTTGCTGCGAGATTTTTTTAGAGTAACACCAGGATTTAAAATGATCGACAGCCCTTTTATTCAGTCCAGCGGATAACATCGAAAGACAGTTATTCAAATCCACGTCACTACCGCATCCTTCTATGACGCTTAATAAGGAGATTAATTCGGCCAAGCCCCAGCTTTTAACGCAATTTTGGCGGCTGGCAATTTGAAAAGGAATACCGTCCTGTTCAAGAACGTCTCCAATAATTTTGAGCTGGTGGTTGGTGCGAACCAGTACGGCAAAATCTGCATAACTGCGGGCGGAAACCAGATTAGCGTCGGCGACCTGACCGGTGTCGATGGAATGAAAACCGGTACCGCCCACCAACTGGGCAATGATCCGGGCAATGGCAAGCGCTTCGGCCTTCCCGCTGGTAAGCTCGAGGATGCTGATGGTTTTATCGCCAGCCATTTGAGAATAGGTCCTGGCATGGGTGGCATACAGGCGGTGGTCCCGGATCACCTGAAATGAGGCATCCAAAATGGTGGTGGTCGATCTATAGTTGCGGGATAATTCAATCACATCAGTTTCAGGATAATCATCAACAAAACGTGTGAAATAGCTCGCATCGGATCCCCTGAATCCATAAATCGACTGATCCGGATCACCGATGACACACAGATTTCGATTCGAAGATTTCGGCGGCGCCAGCGCCTTCACGATACGGTACTGCCCGTGGTTTAAATCCTGATATTCATCCACAAAAATGTGTTGAAATTGATGGCGGTAATGGTTGCAGGCGTCGCCATCGTTTTCCAGCAATTGAACGACTTTGAAAATCAAATCTTCATAATCGTTTAATCCCTGGATGGATAACAGATTCTGGTAGCTATGATATACTTCGGCCAGCATGCGGGCATCCGCTGTGACAATGTCGGCCCGGGTTAAATCTTCAGGACTTAGAATCTGTTGTTTGGCTGCAATGATTCGCTCTATTAATTTTCGGGGTTTTTGAGAAACCGCGATGCCCTGATCCTGTGTTCGTTTTATGGCCTCGCGTATTAAAGCGTTGCGGTCATCATCATCAATGATGGATTCGACTCCCTCCGAATTTTGATCATTTAAGATTCTAAAGCACAGGGAGTGAAAGGTGGCCACCAGGGGCAGCTTGTGGTTATCACCTAAAAGAAAGTGCAGCCGCTGCTGCATTTCCTGGGCGGCTTTGCGAGTAAAGGTTACGGCCAGAATATTGCCGGGCGAGACGCCCTTTTTCATTATTAAATGGGCGATTCGCATCGTCAGGGTGCGGGTTTTACCGGTTCCGGGGCCGGCGACCATCAGTAAGTTACCGTCGGGATGCTCAACCGCATGTCTCTGGCGTTCATTTAGCTGGCTGAAAAGATCCGTCACGGGGGGTTCAGATTTTTTTGGTTTGGCTTTGCTTTTTCTCAAACTTTTGTGGGACTTTGGTTTGGACGTTGGCTTAGCAGCCGGTGTCTCCGGTGCAAAAGCCGCAAAAAGCGATTTCTGACCAAGCAGTGTTTCACGCTCCTGATCTTTAAATATCCGGATACGACCGTATTCTCCGTCATAACCCGGAATGATATTGATTTCCTGGCGGCGCATGCGGGCAACGGCTTCACCCAACAGTGGAACAACGGCCTGTTCGATGGCATCGATATCCAGCTTATGTAAAATATCGAATTCCGAACCCAATTTATAAAGCAGCGTCTGATAGGTCTGTTGAACCTTTTTGGAAGCCGGCCCCACCCGTAATACTTCCGACAAAATATCCACCAGTTGAATACTGCTGGTGTAGGGATGGCTTTTGGCGGGTTTTTTGCCTTCCTTGCGGTCGGCTAATTCTTCGACCCGATATAAAACACCCAGAGTCAGGGGCTTGCCGCATTCCGGGCAGAGGCCGTTGTGCTTGATGGTATTTGTCGGCCAGAATGAAATTTTGCAATTCCGGTGGCCGTCGATATGATACTTACCTTCTTCGGGATAGAACTCGAAGGTCCCCAGAAATTGCTTGGGGTCTCCGGTTTTCAGGGCGTTTTTAATGGCAGAATAAGAAAGCTCTGTATCGAAAACATTGGCTTCACGACCCAGATTTAAAGGCGAATGTGCATCCGAATTAGACACCAGGGTCAGCCCATCCAATGAGGATACCCGCCAGTTCATGGCCGGGTCTGAAGACAGACCGGTTTCAACCGCAAAAATGTGGGGCGTCAGATCATCAAAGCATTCTTCAATGGAGTCAAAGCCGGATTTAGAGCCCAGCATCGAAAACCAGGGCGTCCATATATGCGCCGGCACCAGGAAAGCCCGCTCTGAAGTTTCCAGCAGGGTTTCAAGCAGATCCCGGGCATCCAGCCCCAGAATCGGCCGGCCGTCGGATTTTATATTGCCGATCTTGTCCAGTTTGGCGCTGAATCGCTGAGCGACATCCAGATCAGGAACAAAAACAAGATTGTGATTTTTCCGAGTTTTATCTTTTTTTTTATAGATATTGCTGATTTCAGTGACCAGAACAAATCGTACGGTGCTGCGGCAGGATGGGGGGACTAGGGCATCGCATGGTCGGGCCAGCTCGTCTCTCAGTTTAAACAAACCGGGTTCGGCCGCAACCAGTTTGTCTGAAATTTCCTCATGCCAGGCCGGATAGGTAAAATCACCGGTTCCAACAACAGTGATACCTTTGAGTTGGGCGGCAATATACAGATTTTCAAGATCCAGATTTTTGGCCGTCGCCCTTGAAAATTTAGAATGAACATGCAGATCCGCAATAAATTTCATAAAAATCCCTTGAGGATAAATATAGATAAATTATGTTTATGCCAATCTCTTTAGCCTGGAGAAGAAAATAATATACCGGCTCAACGGGCAAAAAGGCCAACCGATCCTCCATACCACTTTTTGCAATTTTTTTTAACCGGAAATTTAGCTTGTCTGTTTCCAACAAACACGCTATATATTTATCTTTATTTATTTTATATACTATATATGGTATAATTTAACAGAATAACTGTTTGACTGAATATGGGTAAAAAGTCCTCCAAATGAGTCTGCTGTCTGCCTCGGTTTCGATAACGCGATATAGGGTTGAGGGTAAGCTTGAAACACCGGTTCTGGAAACGGCTGCCGCTGTGCTTAAAAAAAATGCCATTTCTGAAATTGATGATCAAGCATCGGAAAAACTAAGCGGTTGGACATCGTTTGAACGACCGTATCAGCCTGATTTTAGCGGATCTAATTTTGTTTTCGGCGCTTATCTGGTTTTTGCGTTGCGCATCGATAAAAAAACCATTCCTGCAAAATTAATCCAAAAGCATTTCATGATCGAATCCGCCCGGCGTCTGGCAGATAGCGGCAGGCCGTATTTATCTCGAAATGAAAAACAGACCCTGAAAGATCAGGTTGTTGAAGGGCTCTATGCAAAGGTTCCGGCTGTTCCGCAGGTTTACGACATCATCTGGAACTATGAACGTTCGATTTTGTGGTTTTTTTCAAATTTAAAAGCAGCCAATGAAGAATTGGAAACTCTTTTTACAAGGTCCTTTGGTTTAACACTGATTCGAATGTTTCCCTATACGGCCGCCCAATTGAATTCGAATCTTACGGATACGGAAAAAGATATTCTTCTTAAGCTGGAGCCGACCCGTTTTAAAAATTAAATGCAAATAATATGCTGGATGTAGCCGTTGCCTATAATCGATTTAAGTTTCTCGGCGATGAGTTTCTGACCTGGTTATGGTTTGTCATCGAAAAAGACCCGGCCATATTTAAAGATATGGATCCGGATTTAACATCCTTTGAAATCGGCAACCGTATCGTTCTGGAAAAAAGAAGAAAAGAATCCGTAGAACGTATCACCATAAAAGGTGACAATGCTAATTTTGAAGAAGGAATGTTGGCTTTAAATAAAGGCGCCCTGGTTACCGAACTTAATCTGGTTTGCCGAACGACAGAACATAAATGGGCGTTTACTCTAAAAGGTGAAAGTCTTAATCTCAGTGGTTTTAAAACACCCAAAATTGCACCGCTACAAGGTCCGGATGATCTGGAAGACGCAGTTTTGGAAAAGGTCTTTTTATATGATAAGATCTTGCAATTTTTAGAAAAATTATATAAAACCTTTATTAAATTAAGAACATCCAGTAACTGGCAAAACCGGACGGTGCCATTGATCATAAAATGGATGCATTCAGGCTGATTTTTTAATTTTCTTTGTTTTGAACAAATCCTTTTTAATAAGCTGTCGATTGTTTAGGACTTATTAACACTTTTATTTTTTATGTCGATATCCACCATCTTATCATCATCAAACAAAGAAGGTTTTCATTACCCGTTTATTAATTATTCTTTAATAATTTAAACACCTTAAAAATATTTTATACTTATTAACACCCTTTATTTACTATTATATTTAATATAATATTAAAAGATAAAGGAAATCATTATGAAGGTAACCATTAAAAAGGGCGATTTACTCCCGGTTTTATCAAAAGTACAGGGTCTTACCGGGCGCCGAACGAATCTTGCGATAACCACAAATGTTTTGGTTAAAACCAGTAAAGACGGCATATCTATCTCGGCAACGGATCTTGAAACCGGTTTCGAGGGTTTTTATGAGGCCAAGGTTGAAGCTGAAGGCATGATCGCTATAAACGCCAGGAAGTTTTACGAAATTGTTCGGGATTTTCCGAGTGAAGAAATTTTTCTAAATGAAGTTGAAAATCACTGGATTGAAATTGGTAATCGAAATGTTGAATATCACATCGTCGGATTAAATCCGGATGACTTCCCGGAAATTCCCAAAATAGAAGCCGTTGAATTTTTTGAAATTGACTCGGTGGCGCTGGCAAAAATGATTGAAAAATCAGTTGTTGTCAGCGGTGCCACAGATGATAAACGGGCTCACATTGTTGGTGTTTTTGCAGAACGGATTGAGGAAAAAAAGAATAAGATTTTTCGGTTTGTCTCCACTGACGGCAGCCGGCTTTCAAAAGTAGATCATCTCTTTGACAAGGATTACAACCTGCCGTCGGGAGAGAATGTGATGATTCCCAAAAAGGGGCTTGTTGAAGTCAGCAAATTTCTTGATTCGGAGGGTCCGGCTAAAATCGGTTTTAAAGATAATAATTTTATCGTTCAAAAAGAACGCGAAACCTTGATCATTCGACTATTGGAAGGCGACTTTCCGGAATACGGTGATATCATCGTTAAAAAAGGCGGAAATTCTATTCCTTTGGATCGACACTTATTTTTAATGATGCTTAAACGTATGTCCATATTAAGTTCGGAGGACTACAAAGGCGTTATTTTTAATTTTGAAAAGAATCAGCTGATCAAAACATCCACGAATCCTGATATTGGTGAATCAAAAGAAGATATGGGGATTGAATATAAAGGCGACTCCATTACGGTTATGTTTAATCCCAAATATTTTATTGAAACCCTAAACGTGATTGAAGATGACAAAGTCATTCTCAATATTGTTGATGAGGAAAAACCCTGTCTGATTGATGGTGAAAAAGACAAAACCTATTTAAGCGTAATTATGCCGATGAGGATATGAAAGAAAAACTGAATAATAACAACTATACCGAAGATAATATTAAAGTATTGGAAGGTCTTGAGGCTGTTCGTAAAAGACCTGCAATGTACATTGGAAATGTTGACGTTGCCGGCTTGCACCATCTGGTCTATGAAGTCGTCGATAACAGTATTGATGAAGCCATGGCAGGCTATTGCGACCTCATTAACGTTATCATTCACGACGACAACAGTGCCAGCGTGATTGACAACGGCCGGGGGATACCCGTCGGTATTCATAAAAAAGAAAAAATTCCGGCGGTTGAAGTCGTCATGACCAAACTGCATGCGGGTGGCAAGTTCGACGATCATTCCTATAAGGTATCCGGCGGGCTCCACGGCGTCGGTGTTTCGGTGGTCAATGCCCTATCCAGTTTTCTGGAAGTCGAAATCTATACAGAAGGAACAAAATACTATCAGTCATATGAAAAGGGTAAAAAAACTTGCGAGTTAAAGAAAAATGGGAAAAGCCGCAAACAGGGGACCAAGGTTCATTTCATCCCGGATCCCGAAATATTTGAAATCACCGAATTCAGTTACGAGGTCCTGGTGCGGCGGCTGAAAGAACTGGCCTTTTTAAACAAAGGGCTCAAAATTACGATTGAAGATGAACGCACCGATGCCAAAGAAGAGTTTTACCATAAAGGCGGCATTATTGATTATGTGAAGTATATCAATCGCCGCCATAGCGCGCTTCATAAAAAGCCGATTTTTATGGAAGGTACCAAAAACGACATCCAGATCGAAGTTGCCATCCAATACAATGACACCTATACCGAGAAAATCTTTTCCTTTGCCAATAACATCAACACCACCGAGGGCGGTTTTCACCTGATCGGGTTTAAGGCCGGCTTGACCCGCACCATCAATCAGTATGCCTCCAACGGAAATTTGCCCAAAAATTTACAGGTGAAGATTACCGGCGACGATGTCCGCGAAGGCATGACAGCGATTATCAGTGTACGTATAAAAGATCCCCAATTTGAAGGCCAGACCAAAACCAAACTGGGCAACAGTGAAGTAAAAGGACTGGTCGAGTCGCTGGTCAATGAAAAATTAAGCACTTTTTTTGAAGAAAATCCAGCGGTTGCCAAAAAAATCATCGCCAAAGGGGTGGATGCCGCCCGGGCACGGGATGCCGCCAAACGGGCACGTGATTTGGCTAGAAGCAAGGGTGCGCTTGTGGATGCCACCCTTCCCGGTAAATTGGCCGAGTGTCAATCTACCGATCCCGCAGAGCGAGAATTATTTATTGTAGAGGGAGATTCTGCCGGCGGGTCCGCCAAGCAAGCCCGCGATCGAAAATTTCAGGCGGTTCTGCCGTTAAAGGGAAAAATATTAAATGTCGAAAAAGCCCGCTTTGATAAAATTTTGCACAGCGAGGAAATTAAAAATATCATCACCGCGCTGGGAACCGGAGTGGGAAAAGAAGAATATAATATTGATAAAATAAAATATCATAAAGTGATTATCATGACCGACGCGGATGTTGATGGCTCACACATCCGCACGCTTCTGCTGACATTTTTTTACCGGCAGATGTCCGAGATGGTCGAAAGGGGCTACTTATATATTGCACAGCCACCTTTGTTTAAAGTCGGCAAAGGAAAAAAGAGTGAGAACTACGTTAATAATGAGTCCGAATTAAATGACATTGTGCTGAAAAAGGTTTGCAACGCCAGAAAGCTGCAACTAAAAAAAGGCCAGAAAGAATTATCCGGCCACAACCTGTTTATGTTTATCGCCAATATCTCGGAGTATTTTTCAATCCTGAACCGCCTGGGAAAGCGCGGCATCCCCGCGGAACTTGTCGAACTGCTGGTCAAAGAAAATGTTGCCAATAAAACCTTTTTGCAAAACGAAAAACGCATGTCGAACTTGCGGGAAAAGCTGATCAAAAAAGGTTACGTTGTAGACAGCTTGAAATTTAGTGAAGAACGCAATGTGTTTGAATTGATTGTCAATGGAAAGACAACCGATGAAGAACTGGAACTGCCCTACGATCCAATCGGCAAATCATCAAGCGCTGTAAAAATAGGCCGTGGTCTGGTCTATTCCAATGATTTTCAGAAATGTTTAAATCTGGGGAAAAATATCTTCAAATACGATTTTCCTCCCTTTTCGATCTCATACAAAGATGCTGAAAAAGATGGTGAACCCATCCTCGCCAAAGATAAAACCGAACTGCTGGATATTTTCATGCGGGATGGTAAAAAGGGGTTGACCATCCAGCGCTATAAAGGTCTGGGGGAAATGAATCCGGACCAATTGTGGGAAACCACCATGAATCCTGAAAAACGCAACATGTTCCAGGTAAAAGTTGAAGATGTTGTCGATACGGATGAGATTTTTACGATTCTCATGGGTGAGGCCGTCGAACCCCGCCGTGAGTTCATTCAGACCAACGCGCTTGAAGTCAGTACGTTGGATATATAGGGTTGCGCGTTACGTGTTCCGCGTTGCGGGTTTTAATATTGAAAACCCTATTCTGCTGTGCCTGACCCGCAACCCGAAACACGCAAGGATGGAACGAATCCAACACTCCAGTGCTCTTCTACAAAAATTCCCATAGACGATAGACTTCACAAGCATTATCTTTAGCAAAACCTTAGGACACAATGAAAATGGACATCCACAACATTCACGCCCGAGATTTGCCGGATCTATGGTTTCAGGCGGTTCATGACATCCTGGATCATGGTCGGCGCTTTGTCATTGATCGCGGATCCTATGAAGGCCAAACCCGTCTGGAATATGATTACTTCATGGGCCATGTGAAACATCCCGGCACCCAGCCGTTGATTCCGGATATTCCACCGGCCTGTGGCATACCCAATCCGGTCGAACACGATTATATTTACGGTGGTAATGGTTATGACCGCGCTTATATCGAATATTTAATGTCAGCACGTAAGGAAACCGGCGAATCCTATACTTACGGCGAACGGCTAACGCGAGTTCCGTTGTCCGGCGACAAACTGAGCTGGTGGGAACAGCACAATACCGAAATTGTCGATAAACGCGACGTCGACGGAAATGTTGTTTTTGAAGAAGACGGCCAGCTTTATTTAAATCAAATCGAATGGGTTATTGACACCTACAAGAAGTTTGGCCAGCGCAATAACCAGTTGGTCTTACAGATTGCGCACCCCTCGGATCTGACCCTGCTGGATCCGCCCTGTCTGCGGTCCATCGATACCCGTATACAGGATGATTTCCTTAACTTCTTTGTTTATTTTCGATCCTGGGATCTATGGAACGGTTTCCCGGCCAACCTGGCCGCCATTCAAAATTTAAAAGAATACATGGCCGCCGAAATCGGTGTTGGAGACGGACAAATGATTGTCGAAAGTAAGGGACTGCATCTTTACGGGTATGCAGAAGATTTGGCCAAGCTGCGGTGTTTGAAAACGTAACCCCCATTAGCTTGAAACGAGAAGATCCTTATGGTCCGCCAGAATGAGCGGCTGATTGCCGTGCAAGCGGAAAACCAGATCCGAGGTTTTGAAGCCACTTCTACATATTTTTCAGCGCCCCTATCAGTCGATCGACCTCTTCTTTTGTATTG
>JASFIU010000149.1:0-9644 GCA_050122495.1 Desulfobacterales bacterium
AAACAATTCGATACCGAAACCGCAGATAAAATTTTTTATGAAGCCGGCAAAAGTGCCGGTAAAGAGTTTTGTAAAGAATTGATCACCCAAAAAGATGATTTTAATGAATTTGTGGTCGAGCTCCAGGAATTACTTAAAGAACTCAAAATCGGTATTTTAAGAATAGAAAAAGCCGACCTCGAAAACATGCACTTCATGTTGACCGTTGCTGAAGACCTGGATTGCTCCGGATTACCGGCTTCCGATGAAACCATTTGCACCTACGATGAGGGATTCCTCAGCGGTTTGCTTTCTGAGTACACCGGAAATAACTTTAGCGCCAAGGAAGTCGATTGCTGGTGTTCTGGAGATAGAGTCTGTCGGTTTGAAGCGAAGTCAGTCGCTTAAGGAATAAGTGCATGCTGAATGTAAAAGAAGAAGATATAGATAGAATAACGGAAGCATTTTATCTGATTCTCAAGGGTAAAAAGCCGCCCCCTATCGAGCTGCCCGAAGATTATCCGGACAATGAAATCAAGCAGGCGGTAAGCTATATAAACAAATTCATAACTGAATATAACAAGGCAACGGAGTCAATTCACAGCCTATCCAAAGGCGACCTGAATGATGAGCTTCCCAAAGGAAAACTGTTAATCCTGCAAACCCTCAAGCATTTGCATGCAGGTTTAAGGCATTTGACCTGGACAACCCAGCAGATCGCCAAAGGTGATTTCAACCATGAAGTCGATTTCATGGGGGATTT
Organism: Desulfobacterales bacterium; assembly: GCA_050122495.1. Classification (GTDB taxonomy): domain Bacteria; phylum Desulfobacterota; class Desulfobacteria; order Desulfobacterales; family JAHEIW01; genus JAHEIW01. The sequence continues at coordinate 743 of JASFIU010000149.1, forward strand.
TTCAATTGCTTTCAACAGCATGACCCAGCAGTTGAAAGATTCCTTCGCGGTACGACAAAAAGCGACGGAAGAAGCGGAGCGTGCCGCAAATCTAATTCGTGAAAAGGAAACCCAATTGAGTGCGGCCGTAAATAGTATGGTGGGTGGGATTTTCATGGTCGATAAAAACCTTAATTTTCAACTCGCCAACGAACAGTTTCACGAATTGTACGATTTCCCCGTGGAGCTTGGCCAAAAAGGGATGCCATTAATTAACTTTTTGCGTACGCGTGCTGAGCGAGGAGAATATGGTCCGGGGGATCCGGAAGAGTTGGTGTCAAAACGGCTTGAAATGTACAAAGATCCCGCACAAACCAAACAAATAACCATATATGAAGATAAAGTGCCCAACAATAGGACCACGGAAGTATATCGTGCACCAACACAAGATGGCGGGCTTGTGTTTGTCATCAACGACATTACAGAGCGAAAAAAAGCAGAAAATGAATTGAGGATTGCAAAAGAAGATCTTGAAAACCGGGTCAAAGAGCTGGATGACGCCCGTCTGGCCATGCTGAATATGATGGAAGATCTGGATGAGGCCAGAAATGAAGCCGAAGATGCCACCCAGGCCAAAAGCGATTTTTTGGCGAACATGAGCCATGAGATCCGCACCCCCATGAATGCCATCATCGGAATGGCACATCTGGCCCTGAAAACCGATCTTACGCCCAAGCAGTTTGACTATCTGAAAAAAGTGGATATCTCCGCCAAGTCCCTATTGGGTATCATTAACGACATCCTCGATTTCTCAAAGATCGAAGCCGGCAAATTGGACATGGAGGCCGTAGACTTCCGGTTAGAGGATACCCTGGAAAACATTTCCACACTGGTGGGCATTAAGACCCAGGAAAAGGGATTGGAACTGCTTTTTAAAATCGATCCGGCAGTGCCGAAAGCTTTGATCGGTGATCCTCTGCGGCTCGGGCAAATTCTTATTAATTTATCAAACAACGCGGTCAAATTTACAGATGAGGGTGAGATTGTAGTTTCCACCGAATTAGTCAAAAAAGACGGTGACCAGGCCATCTTAAAATTTTCGGTTCGGGACACCGGTATCGGCATGACTGAGGAGCAAGCCGCCAGGCTGTTTCAACCGTTTATGCAGGCAGATACCTCAACGACTCGCAAATATGGCGGCACCGGCCTGGGCTTAACGATCAGCAAGCGTCTGGCAGAAATGATGGGCGGGGAAATCTGGGTGGAAAGTGAACAGGGCCGGGGCAGTACGTTCAGCTTTACCGCCAACCTCGGCCTGGGAAAAGAGAAGGCCAGGCGTTTTAAACCCTCACGGGATCTGCGGGGCTTGAAGGTGCTGGTAGTGGACGACAATGCCACTTCAAGGAGCATATTTCAGGAAATGCTGGAATCATTTACTTTCGAGGTCAGCATGGCCCCTTCCGGACCGGAGGGAATCGCCGAACTTGAAGCCGCCAGTAAAGATAAACCCTTTGATCTGGTGATCATGGATTGGAAGATGCCGGGCATGGACGGCATCGAGGCATCGCAGCAGATTAAAGATCACAAAAATTTGGGCAAAATACCACCGATTATTATGGTAACTGCCTATGGTCGTGAAGAGGTTATGCAGCAGGCCGAGCATGTGGGGATAGAAGGTTTTCTTCTAAAACCGGTCAGCGCTTCGATGCTTTTTGACTCGATCATGCAGGCGTTTGGCGAAACGGTGCCTGAAACCTCACGGATGGTGCAAAGGCATGAACAGGAAGCCGAAGCGTTGAGACACTTGCAAGGCGCTCATGTGCTCTTGGTCGAGGATAATGAAATCAATCAGCAGGTGGCCAGCGAGATTCTGCAGGGCGCCGGGCTAAAGGTCAGTGTGGCGAACAACGGGCAGGAAGCCATCGATGCCATAAACCAAAATGAATATGATGCTGTACTCATGGATGTACAGATGCCGGTAATGGACGGCTACACGGCCACCGGCAAGCTGCGCGAAGATCAACGATTTAAGGAGTTACCGATCATCGCTATGACCGCCCATGCCATGGCCGGTGATGCGGATAAAAGTTTAGCAGCCGGTATGAACGGTCATGTCACCAAGCCCATCGATCCGGACCAGCTTTTTGCCACACTGCAAAAATGGATCCCGTCAAGCGAAAAAAGAGTCCAGGTCAAACAGCCGGAAGTTCCAACCGAGCCTTTAGTTGAGGAGAAAGTGATTCCCGCTGAAGAGGAGCTTCCAGAATCTTTGCCTGAATTTGACCTAGCAGATGGATTAACGCGCTTGCAGGGAAACAAAAAGCTCTATCGGAAGTTGCTTTTAAGCTTTGCGACCGACTATGGTGAGACAGCCAACGACATCCGGATCGCCCTGGATGCCGAAGATTTTGATCACGCCCACAGCCTGGTTCACAATCTCAAAGGGTTGGCCGGCAATCTCGCGGCCACGGGCCTGCAGACGGCGGCCGTGGCAATGGAAAAGCTGGTCAAAGGGCAAACTGCGGAGACGGTCGATGACAAAGACCTAAACCGAAAATTTACAGACCTGGAAAGTGCTCTCCAGCAGGCTCTTGAGGCGGTTCAAATCCTCGGACCCGTACCTGAACGAAAAACCAGCGAGAGCATAGGAGACGAGATATCATCTATCCCCGCCGAACTGACCCCGGAGGTGGTCGATCGCATCAAAGCGGCTGCTGAAATGGGAGATGTGATGCAAATTAAATCCATCGTTGAGGATTTAAAGTCCGAATCGGATGCCTTGGCCCCTTTTTGTGACAGAATCGTCCGATTGGCTGAGGATTTTGACTTCGATGGTATTAATAATTTGCTTTCGATTTAATCCATCAATTAAGCTCAATCGGCCCTACCACATACAAGAATAAAAGCATTTTATTGCTTTTTGCCGCTTATCAGACTATCAAAACCTTTACGATTATTTTTTAATGGGAGATTAGAGATGACAAAACAGAATTTCAAGCGGATGGTCTGGCTGCTTTGTGTGGCGGTTGCACTGACTGCGTGTGAAAAAGAACCCGAAATTGTTGAAGTGGTGCGGGCGATCAAGACGATGACCGTCAGTGAACAGCCCGCCGAGAAGATACGCAAATTTCCAGGTCAAGTCGCTGCGGTCGATTCATCCGGCCTCAGTTTTGAAGTCAGCGGGCAGGTGGAATCTGTGGAAGTCGACATCGGTGATCGCGTCAAAAAAGGGGAAGTGCTCGCTGTTCTTGATCCCGAGCCCTATCAGCTGGATGTCGATGCGGCCGAGGCCGATCTTACTAAGGCTAAAGAAAATGTGACCAAGACAAAGGCAGAGTACGAGCGCCAGAAGCGGATTTTCGAAGAGGGTGCGGGGGCTGAAAGGTATGTGGAGGTCGCAGAATACAATTACAAGGCCGCCAAGAGCGCGGTCAAATTCCAGACGGCCAAACTGGATCTGGCCAGGCGGAATCTGCGCAAAACCAAACTGCCCTCTCCTTACGACGGCGTCATCGCCTGGCGGTCGGTGGAGCCCAACGAGGAGGTGCTGGCCGGGCAGAAAATTCTCGAAATCAATGCCACGGGGAAAATGGAGGTGGAGCTGGCCATACCGGAGACCAACGTCGACCAGATACACATCGATGACCCGGTGACGATCACCTTTCCGACCCTGCCGGGCGAAACCGCCAGCGGCCGGATTTCCTACATCGGCGGTGCCGCAGTCAAGGCCAATGCCTTTCCGGTCAAAGTGGAGCTTATCGATCCGAGTGAAAAAGTCAAGCCCGGCATGACCGCCGAAGCCAAACTTACCATTAAAGATGAAAACCGCAAATCCGGGTACCTGGTTCCGATCCAGGCGCTCCTGCCCTCCCCGGAGCCGGACCGGGGGTATGCCTTTGTGTATGACCCCGGGACGTCCACGGTCAAAAAGACGCCAGTCCATTCCCGCGGCATGGCGGATAAAAGAGTCATCATCGATGAAGGTCTTGAGGCCGGCGACATTATTGCGGTGGCCGGCGTGAGTTTTTTAGCCGACGGGTTGGAAGTCAAGCTTTTGGAGGAGAAAGAAAAATGAAAGGGATCACCGCATTTGCGCTGAATAATTCGCGAACGGTCATCATGACCCTGTTGCTGGTTATTTTGGGCGGTATGACGGCGTTTATCCGCCTTCCAAAACTGGAAGACCCTTTGATCACGATCCGCGAAGCGCTGGTGTACGCAAAATATCCCGGCATGCCGGTCGAGCAGGTCGAGCGCCTGATTACCCGGCCCATCGAAGAGAAAATTCGCAGCATGGGCGAAATCGACAGGATCAAGGATTCCACCTCCAAATTCGGCGAATGCCTGATCCACGTGATCCTCAAAGACGAGGTGCCCACCGAACAGCTACCGGCGACGTGGAAACTGTTGCGCAACCGGATGGCGGATGTCAAGCCCGAGCTGCCCGAAGGCACCATGGGGCCGATGGTCGACGATACATTCGGCGATACATCGGTGGCCACCATCGCCCTCTGGAGCGACGGGTTCAGCATGGCGGAAATGCATGAGATTGCCCGTCAAATCAGAGAGCGCCTCAACATGATGAAGGGCATCCAGAAGGTCGATCTGACCGGGGTGCAGGATGAGCGCATTTATCTTGATTTTTCGAGTGCCCGGATTGCGCAGCTGGGAATCGATACGGCCGATATTGGCAAAAGCCTGCGGGAGCAGAACATTCTGCTGCCCGGCGGCAGGATAAATATTTACGATGCGGAAATCATCGTGGAAACCCAGGGCCGGTTCACGTCCATCGAGGAGATCGGAGAGGTTCTCATCCCGATTTCCGGCACCCAGGCCTCGATTCCGCTGCGCGACATCGCCACCATCCGAAAAGCTTACGTGGAGCCGATCCACAACCCGGCGTACTACAACGGCCATCAGGCCATCGTGTTAAGTGTCTTTATCCTCAGAGGGGTCGATGCGGTTGAGTTCGGCCGGCGCTTACAGCAAAAAGTCAAAGAGATGGAGGATTCCCTCCCTTGGGGCTACAAGCTCGAATTTGCCACCTTCCAGCCCGAGCTCATTCAAAAAGCCGTCAGCGGCATGGTGGTCAATGTGCTCGAAAGCGTGGCGATCGTTTTGGTGGTGGTCATGCTGCTGCTGGGGTTTAGAACCGGCTTAATTGTGGGCTCATTCATCCCCCTGGTCATGCTTTTCGGTATGTTGATGATGTATGCGCTGGGAATTGATATGGAACGCATGTCGCTGGCCACGATGATTATTGCACTGGGGATGTTCGTGGATAATGCCATTGTGGTATCCGATGACATTAAGGTCAATCTGGAAAAGGGCCTGGAACGCAAGGAGGCCGTTTTAAAAACCGGCAGCTCGCTCGCGGTTCCCCTGCTGACCAGTACGCTGACGACGGTTTTCGCCTTTGGACCGATCATCCTTCAAATCGGCACGACGGGCGATTACACCTCCTCACTGGGTTCGGTGATGACGATTCTGCTGCTGGGGTCGTGGTTTTTTTCGATGTTTTCTTCAACCAGCATGTGCTACTGGTTTTTGAAACACAAAAAGGCTGCCGGCGCCGATAAACAGCAGGCGCATGACCCTTACCAGGGAAGATTCTATCGCTTCTATCGCGGGATCCTGAAGCTCTCCCTGCGCCTTCGATACCTGGTGGTGGCGGTGACGGCCGGCATATTTTTATTGGCACTGTATGCGCTGTCGTTTGTCCCTCAGGCCTTTTTCCCGAGCGGGGACCGAAACCAGTATTTGATTTATCTCGACCTTCCTGCCGGGACGCGCATCGAGGAGACCGACCGGACCGTGAGAGAACTCAGCGCCTGGCTGCAGGATAAAGAGCAAAACCCGGAAATCACCGGAACCATTGCCTATGTGGCAAGCGGCGGGCCGCGTTTTTTTCTCTCACTGGCGCCGGTGGACCCGGATCCGTTCGTGGCATTTTTAATCGTCAACACCGAGACCAGTGAAGAGGTGCCCGAGCTGGTTGAGCGCACGAACCAATACATTGTGGATCATTTCCCCAATGCGCTCGGTCGGGTCAAGTCCATGTGGCTGGGCGGCAGTGAAACCGGCCTGTTTCAGATCCGGCTCAGCGGTCCCGGTATAAAGGTGCTGCACGAGCAGGCCGAGCAGGTGATGGCCGCGCTGCGCAACATCCCCGGCACCATCGATATCAAGCAGGATTGGAACAACCGGGTGATGACGGCCATTGTGGATGTCGATCAGGCCCGCGCCAGCCGTGCCGGGGTGACATCGCAGGATGTGGCCGATGCCCTGGACTTCTTTATCGACGGTACGACGACCACCGACTATCATGAGGGTAATGTTGAGATCCCCATCGTCGGGCGCGGCGTCAAGACTGAACGGGAATCTCCTGAAAGCCTGAACACGATCAGTATCCGCACGCAAACCGGCGGCAACGTTCCGCTCAACCAGGTTGCCGATGCCTACACTGTCGGTGTGTTGAACCGTATCATGCGCTACAACCAGGAACGCACCGTCACCGTCAGCGCCAAAAACCAGGTGCTGAAGGCCTCCGAAATTTTTGAGGCCCTGAAGCCGACGATCGACGCCATGGATTTTCCGAAATACCACTTCTGGGAACTCGGCGGGGAGCTCTGGGATGCCGCCCGGGCCCAGCGGAACCTGGCCAAATGGCTGCTGCCCTGTTTTGGCGGCATTGTGTTTTTGCTGGTCTGGCAGTTTAACTCCATCCGGCGGGCGGCCATTATTATTCTGACCATGCCGCTGGTGATTGTCGGCGCCGTGGTCGGCCTGCTGGCGATGAATGCGGATTTCGGGTTTATGGTCATCCTGGGCCTGCTGGCCCTGGCCGGATCGATTGTCAACAACGGTATCGTGATGATCGATAAAATCGAAGAGAATCGGCGCGAGGGGCAGACGCCTTATGATGCGGTGATCAATTCAGCCGTCAGCCGGTTCCGACCGATCCTGCTTTCGGTTTCAACGACCATGCTGGGATTCTCGCCCCTAATCATCAACCGCGATCCGCTTTTTTACGGCATGGCATCTGTCATGTTCTTCGGCCTGGGTATCGGCAGTATGTTTACGCTGAATTATGTTCCGGCACTTTACAGTATCTTTTTCCGGGTTAAAGTCCCAGGCAGATAATATAGGTGCTGAATCCAAAAGGATCACAAGGCCCCAATTTTGCTGCGATCCCTTCACGGATTTTCAGTTTTGTAATGCTATCCTTATTTTAATTTTTCTTTGACCGACTCGACCTTGCCCTTTAGGCGGCCGGAAGGGCCTTTGCGGTAGTCGGCGTTTAGCGCCAGATATACCCGCTCGCTGTCTTTTTGAAGATCCTGAAAGCATTGATCCACCAGGTCCCTGACTTCATTCCATTCACCTTCGACACAGGTCCCCATGGAATTCAGTTCATAAGGCAGGCCGCTGTCCTGAATTATTTTAAGTACCCGGGCAACATCCCGGCTGAGGCTTACGCCTTTGTCCAATGGAAAAACCGAAAATCCAATGACCACGCTCATGGTAACCTCCTCTCGGTTTGTTATTCGTTATTTGTTATTGGTTATTAGGTATTGAACATGAGAAAATAAAGCACGCCGTAACGACGTCAGACTCAAATAACGAATAACTATTTTTTTCTACACTAGGTTGCCAACCATCAGCCAGAAGCTAGCGACAAAAAGCCAGCAGCCAGCGTCATTGACAGGCTTGACTTATTTTTTTATACTTCTCACCTTTTTAAGTGGTTGTCAAAAACCGTTACCGTCCTCAAACGTTTTTTGCTACAACCACTTATGCCGCAATTCCGCAATTTGAAATATTTAAACGTAACGCAGTGCAAATTACATTTTAGCGGAACTGTCAATAATATCTCTTTTCCAATTTCTCGTCTCGAGGAGGAACCATGCAGCAGGTAGCGCCCCAAAACTATCAGATCCATCTCGTTCCCGACCTTGATAAGTTTACCTTTGCCGGAAACGTGACACTTAGCGTTGAAGCCAAAACAGCCATTGAAGAACTGTGCTTGAATATCCTCGAGCTTACGATTTTTAGTTGTGGTGTCGAGCTGAATGCTGATTTTGTGGACTGTGCCTTCGAAACGGACGAAGAAAAAGAAGAATTAAAGATTGTCCTTCCCCAAAAAATGGAAGGCGCTATCCGAATAAAGATTCGCTACGAGGGGCAAATCAATGACAAAATGGCCGGTTTCTATCGAAGCCAATATATTAGTTCCGAAACGACCAAACATATTGCCGTAACCCAATTTGAAGAGAGTGATGCCAGACGGGCGTTTCCGTGTATGGATCACCCTGCAAAAAAGGCGACCTTCGATATTATAATGGATGTCGACAAAGATCTGGTTGCCATATCCAATGGCGCCGTATCTGAAGAGACGCCGTTAGATGACGGAAAAAAACGGGTAATATTCGAACAAACCCCCAAAATGTCAACCTATCTGGTCTTTCTGGGGGTCGGTGAGTTTGAAATTACCCCTGACACCGAAGACCCCCGGGTTCGGGCCGTAACACTGCCCGGAATGAAATCCTATGCCGAATTCGGCCTCGTGTTTGGGCGCAAATCTCTAGCGTTTAGCGAGGACTACTACGGCATCCCTTATCCGCTTCCCAAAATGGATCTCATCGCGATTCCCGACTTTGCATTCGGGGCCATGGAAAACTGGGGGGCCATTACATTTCGCGAAAACTTGCTGCTGCATTATCCGGATATCACTTCCAAATCCGGCGAGGAAAGAATATTCGAAGTCATCGCCCACGAGATCGCCCACCAGTGGTTCGGCAATCTGGTGACACCCTCGGACTGGAAATATCTGTGGCTGAACGAAAGCTTTGCGACCTATTTCGGATACGGGGTCGTCGATCACTACTATCCGCAATGGGAAACCTGGCATCAATTTCTTTAC
>JASFIU010000150.1:0-9619 GCA_050122495.1 Desulfobacterales bacterium
CTCCTTCCAAAATGAAATCGATGATACTGCTTTCAACCATTTGGTTCACGGTGGGACTGGCGGCCTGCAAAACCACGCCCACTCCAAGCGCACCCACACCGCCGCAACCGAAAAAACAGGAGACTAAAGAAGCCAGCCCCAAGACACCGTCGGAATCGACTGAATCTGCTGCAACCTCGCAACAAAAAAAACAGGAAACCAAGGAAACCGGCCCCAAGACGCCATCAGAATCAACTGAATCCGCTGCACCCTCGAAACAGGAAACTAAAAAAGCTAGCCCGAAGACACCATCTGATTCGAGTGAACCCGCGCAGTCGAAGGCACAGGAAAAATCGAAAACCAGTCAAACAGCCACGCCGGATGCGACCGCACCTCAAACCCAAACACCCAGGGAAAAATCCCAGGCAGGTCAACCCGCTGCAACCGAAGCCGAATCCGAAAAAACAGACCAAAGTTGGAGCAAAACCAGCCCAACAGGTTCGCAGACGTCGCAATCAAAATTGGAAAAAGCCAGAGATAATTTACGGGTCAGCCAGGCCACAGAGCAACGGATTGCCACTGACCTTGCGCAGCTCAAAAAATCCGGCAATGCCTCGCCGGAGGATATTCGTAATTATGAAACCTACCACGAGCGCGTCCAGGCCATGGTCGCTGAAAACCGTAAAATCGTAGAAAAGATGGAGGCTGCCCAAGCCAGACATTCACCGCAGAGAGCGGCTTCCAAACCGGCTGTTGCCGGAGAGTCGGAAAAACTATCCGATCAGACGATTCCTGAAGAACAAACCCATGACCGGGTAGCGGAGCTGGATCGTCAATTAAGCGCATCGTTGAATGAATTTGATGCGATCCTGTTAAAGGAAATGGAAAGCATTGAAACCGAATCCGCCGATAAAATGCGTGATCTGGCACAAGAGGCAGCTGAGGCCGCCAAACGTCTGAAAGAAAAAGGCGTGGACCTGGGCGCATCCGACAAAGAAAAGGGGGAACCGAAGGAACAGGATGAAGACGATGATAAGGTGGCTGCCCGTGATCGGCCCAAAGGCGGGGGCCAGGGGCGTACCGGTGATCGGAAAAGTGCGTACAGTAAAGAAGACGACGATATCGTTGCCCGTCAGCTGCGGGAGGCGGCAGAAAACGAAACCGACCCGGAGCTAAAAGAAAAGCTGTGGAAAGAATACGAAGAGTATAAGAAAAACACGCAGCAGTAAAGACAACGCTTTATCGTTTCGGTTGATTCACCACAGAGCTCACAGAGCACACAGAGAAAATGAAAAAAATTCTAACCATTTACCAAATTATTTGATCTCGGCGTTCCCTGTGCTCTCGGTGGTTAATAAGAGATAGTTCACCACGACTAAAAACTTGGATTTTCTAGCAGAGGCACACAGACAGCCAGGGCGAATTAGATTAAATTCTTATTAATTTTGGCGGCTTAGCGTGAGGATTAATCGAAAATGAATACCGGCATTTTCAAATGCATTTTATCGTTAACTACCATCCTCGTCTTTGGGGGCTGTGCCACTCACGGCTCGCATAAGGTGGAACCCACTCCGATTGAGCACGCCAAAGCGGAAATTTCCGAAAACCAGCTCCTTGATATGGGAATCCTGGTCTTTGAAAGCGAGGAATTAACACCCGAGAAAGCCGAAAAAGAAGGGACCAATGCGAATATCAGAAAGGCCGAAAGTCATTTTATTCCCTATCATTTGAAAAATACGCTGCAGCAGAGCGGTCATTGGGGCGCCATCCAGGTGATTCCGGCTGAAACCAACAGCGTTGACCTGCTGGTAAAAGGCAAGATCATCGAGTCAAACGGAGAAGTTTTGTTTTTGGAGATCGATGTAGTCGAAGCCACCGGGAAAAGATGGTTCAAAAAGAAATATAGCGCTGAAGGGTCAGATTACATTTACACGGGCAACAAGGCGGGTGAAAGGGACGCATATCAGGATCTGTATAATGCCATTGCGAATGATATGGCCAAATTCAAAATGAAGCTAAGCCCTGCAGAAATTGAAACGATCCGCACCGTCTCCAAGCTAAAATTTGCCCAGGAGTTTGCACCGGATGCATTTGACGGTTATCTTGCCAAGGATAAAAAGGGTCGCTTAAGTGTCAACCGTCTGCCGGCGGACAATGATCCCATGATGGAACGCCTGCTGAAAATAAGAGAACGTGAATTCATGTATGTGGACACCATCAATAACCAATATGAAGGGTTTTATAATGACATGTGGCCGTCTTACGAAAATTGGCGCAGTCTAAATTTAACCGAACGTAAGGCCATAAAGAAAATCAAACGCGAAGCCTTAACCAAGCAGCTCATCGGTGCCTTGATGATCGCAGGGGCAATTGCGGCAGGCTCCAGAGATTCAGGCGCTGCGCGCGCCGTGGCGCCGGCAATTGCCATTATCGGGGGGCAGGTGCTGATCCAGGGCTGGAATGTTTCGAAGGAGGCTGAAATGCATTCGGCGGCAATTGAAGAGCTCAGTGAATCATTCGGTAATGAGATGCAGCCGGTAACAATGGAGTTTGAAGGGCAGCAATATGAATTGACCGGAACTGCTGAGGAGCAGTTTAAACGCTGGAAAGAATTATTGCGCCAAATTTATTTTGCCGAAACCGGCTTTACCCCGGCCCCCTCTCCTGAAGAACAGGATATGGATCAAAACCCAAAAAATTGATTAAAGGCTAACGAGCTTCACTCATTTTGATACGAATTGTCAACGAATCCTGCATTTAGCATGACGCCATCTAAACGGCTGTCAGCGGTTTAAATATCTAAAATCACGAAAATGGCTTTGCACCTGGAACTCGGCCTTTCAAATTTTCGTGATTTTTCATATAGTACCTTGGAAACAGGCACATCGTAGCCCAAAGAGGAAAGGCCGTCTAAAACAAATTACTATAATGCCATGCCGAATTTAGAAAAAAACCAAATACTGCATTCCCGGTTTTCCCTGCAGGAAATGATCGGCGAAGGCGGTATGGGGCAGGTTTGGCTGGTTTGGGATCTTGAGCTCGAGATTCAGGTGGCCATAAAAATCTTAAACCCACAATTGATTTCTGATTCAGACAGCGTCAAGCTGCTGAAAAATGAATGCCGCAACACCCGTCGTCTTGTCCATCCAAACATTGTCCGGGTCTTTGATTTTCACCGAACTGATGATCTGACATTCATCTCGATGGAATATATCGACGGCCTGGACCTGCGCGCTTACCGCAGCCAATTCGATCACATCGACACTGCTGAAATTATCAGGCTTATCCAACCCGTCATCGATGCATTGGGTTACGCCCACGACCTGGGGCTCGTTCATCGGGATGTCAAAGCCAGCAATATCTTGCTCGACCGGCAAAAAACGCCCCGGCTGACTGATTTTGGCATTGCCGGCATTTTCAAATCCGGCCACGATGCGCTTAAAATTACATCCGGCGGTTCGTTGTTCTGCATGAGCCCCCAGCAACTCGGTGGTTTCCGACCCGGTCCGTCCGATGACATTTACGCCCTGGGGGTGTTGTTCTATGAACTGTTCACCGGATATCCGCCGTTTTATCCGGATATCAGCCGTGATAAGATCCTGCGTGAAACCCCCGCCCCGATTAGCCAAAAATTGGACCCGGCCGCTGTCGCCAAAGACATCCCCGGGCCTTTGGAGAATCTTATCGGACAGATGCTGGCCAAGACACCCGCTGAACGCCCGGCCAGCATGCCGGAGATCGCTGACCATCTGGAACGGATTGGCAACCAGTGGATGAAACAAATCCCGTGGTCTGATGAGATTACCGCCGAACCTGCAAAGGACAAACCGGTTTCAAGTCGGGCGGAGATCATTACACCGGTCAGCGTAACGCCGAGAGCGGCCCAAAAAGGGGTGCCTTTAAGCGCGCGTAACAATCTGGTTAAAGGTTTGACGCTGATCACAGCGTTCGTTATTCTGGTGGCCGGCGGTTTGTGGCTCTGGCAATACCTGGCAGGTAGTCCTCCCGGAAAGCCGCCGGTGCAGCAATCGCTAAGCGAACAGAATCCGGTGGTACCGGAGAAGCGTGCGGTGGCGCCGGAGGTTTCGCCCGATACGACACCGGACCCGGCCAGGTTTGCCGCCGAAAAAGAACAGGCGGAGCAAAAACTTGCTGACTTCGTACAGATAAAGCAGGAATTAGAGGCCAGAGGGGCCGCTCAATGGGGAAACGAAACGTATCGTCAAATGATACAACTTTCTGAAGAAGCCGACCGGTTTTTACTTGAAAACGATCACATCGCAGCGGCCGAAAATTACGCGGCGGCCGCAGCTAAAGCACAGATCTTAACCGACCGGATCGAACCGACCCAGAAACAACTGCTGGATGAGGGCCGCACGGCACTGAATCAAGGAGATGCTCAACTGGCTCAAGAAAAATTCAAAATCGCCCTGATGATCGATTCGAACAATGCGTCTGCCCAAAAAGGCCTGGAACGCGCTCAGAAACTAGATGCCGTTATACGGCTGATGGCGTCGGGAAAACAGCATGAAAAAGAAGGAAATATTTCTTTTGCGCATGCCGATTATCAAAAGGCCCTGCAACTGGATCCCGAATCTAAAGAAGCCCGGCAGGCGTTGGCCCGGATTACAGGGCAGATCAGCGATCGCGAATTTAAGGCGTTGATGTCGGAAGGGCTGACGGCCCTGCACAATAACAACTACGAACTTGCGCGGGTGAAATTGCTGAAAGCAAAATCGTTCAGGCCGAGATCCCGGGAAGTTAATGATGCGCTGGCCCAGGTAGATCAGTCCATCCGCCTGGCCAATATCGAAAACTATCGCCGCAAAGCAACCGCTGCGGAACAGGCCGAAGACTGGGAACAGGCATTAAACGCTTACCAGCAGGCCCTTAAAATCGATCCCAACGTGCGGTTTGCCGAACTGGGAAAACAACGATCGCTGAAGTTTATCCGCATCGACAAGCGCATCAATTTTTTTCTAAAACAGCCCGCGGCCTTGGAATCAGACCGCCAGCTCGACAATGCCATCGAGCTGATTGCCGAAATCGAAAACACTGATCCAAAAGGCCCCGGGCTAAAAAACCGATTCGACCAACTCAAACGGCTGGTGGATGCCGCTCAAACCCCCGTAAGGATTATGCTCGAATCCGATAATTTTACGGAAGTCGCCATTTATAAAGTTGGTAAACTAGGTCGTTTTGCAAGCCGGGAGTTGAACCTGAGGCCCGGCACCTATATCGTGGTGGGAACCCGGGACGGATTTCAAGATGTCCGCAAGAAAATCATCATCAAACCGGGGCAAGGCCCGATGCACATCGCCGTCAAATGTGAGGTTCAAATTTGAACATCCTTTACAAAATAAGAAACCAACGGGGTGAACGCACGATTGCCGAGGGAGAGTTTCCGATCATTATTGGCGGTGGCCGCAACGCAGATATCCGGGTTAAAGGTCTCAAAGCCGATGTGGAAGCCGCATATATCGGTCTGTCCCATAAACGGCCATTTGTGCAGGTCGGTCAATCGGAGGTTACGGTTCGATACAACGACCAAAGACTGGAGGGTTCCGCCTGGCTGATGGATGCGGACGATCTTGAAATCGGCTCCTGCAAAATAAATTTTAAAGTTGACGAAGACGGCTTTATCATCCACGTTGTTTCCCGGCAATCCGACATTCAACCCGTCAGGCCGCCATCACCCGACCGCACGGATCCGGCCCCCAAAATCAAACCCCTTTCTTTCCGCTCGGACCGCAGGCAACCGGGCGCCGGTTCAATGACGCGCCGGGGGCGGTTTATCGGAGCGGCAATTGCCCTCGGCTTCCTTTTGCTCTCTATCGCCGCCTGGTTCGTCTTTACCGCAAGGCAAATCACGATTCAGATCGAGCCGCAGCCCGATCAAATATCAATCAGCGGAAGCCTGGTGGCACCCAGGTTTGGCGGCCATTTCTTGCTGCGGCCCGGCAAATATAAATTGCATGCCGTCAAAGAATGCTATTACCCATTTGAAGAACCTTTTGAGGTCGGCACACAAAAAAGTCAGGAAGTTAGATTTCAAATGGAAAAACTTCCGGGGCGCCTATCCCTGCGGGTGCACCCATCAGATGATCCGGCGGCGCGTCTTAAAGGCGCCAGGGTGATCATCGACGGACAGGCGCTCGGCTCCACACCGGTATCCGATCTTGAAGTGGCCGCCGGCCAGCGGGTATTAGAAATTCAGGCGGATAACTATCAAAATATAAAGACCAAAGTTCAAATTGCCGGCTGCGCACAAGAACAATCCTTTGATTTTGCATTAATCCCTGGCTGGTCCGATATTCATATCAGCTCGGTCCCGGAAGGTGCAGCCGTATCCGTGGACGGGAAGCCGGCCGGCTTTACACCTTTGACTATTGAACTACCTGAAGGAAACTACAGGATGGAAATCAGTGCTGCCGGTTTTAAAACCTGGCAGCGCCAGTTAGCTGTCGGACTGAATCAACCGCAAAAAATTACGGATATCCGCCTGCAGCCGGATGATGGAACATTGGCTCTGGAAACCAAACCACCCGGTGCCAATGTAACCATCGGCCAGAAATTTGTCGGTAAGACGCCCCTTAAGGTCCAATTATCGGCCAATACCCCGCACGAGATTCGAATATCCAAAGCCGGTTATGAAAAAGTATCTCGCCGGGTTAAGGTGCCCAGCGGAAAATTAAAAAGACTGGCTGTCGATCTAAAACCGGAATGGGGTATCATTCACTTTAAGGTTGAGCCCCCTGACGCCCGGTTAATTGTAGACGGAGAAAACCGGGGCGTCGTTCCGTCGGAATTAAAATTGGTAGCCGTCCGTCACCAGTTTGAGATCAGGAAACAGGGATATAAAACCCACAAAACCCTGATAACCCCGCGACCCGGATACCCGCAAGAAATTAAAATCGCTTTAACCCCAATCAAATCCAAACCCACCGGTCCGATGGGTGTCATCAAAGCCCAAAACGGCTACGCCCTGAAGCTGATCCGTCCGCAACCTTTTACCATGGGATCCTCGCGCCGAGAGCAGGGACGTCGATCCAATGAAACGCTTCGCAAAATCACGCTGCAGCGGCCTTTTTACATGGGCGTAAAAGAAGTATCCAATAAAGAGTTCAAACAATTTTTGGCCGGCCACACATCCGGTGCATTCAAAGGTCAGCCTTTATCCCAGGCAGATCTCCCGGTGGTTCAGGTCACCTGGGAACAGGCGGCCCTGTTTTGCAACTGGTTGAGCGCCAAGGAGTCCCTGCCGCCAGTTTATATCAAAAAGGGAAATCGCCTTGTCGCCGCCGAACCCATCGGTACCGGTTATCGGTTGCCCACCGAGGCCGAATGGGAATACGCTGCCCGGTTTATAAACCCGCAAACCTCCCTCAAATATCCCTGGGGGAACCGGTATCCCCCAACATCACCATCGGGTAATTATGCCGATATTTCGGCCAAAAAGCTGCTGTCGGCTTATATCGAAGATTACAACGACGGCTTTCCGGCTACAGCGCCGCCGGCAAAATTTAAGGCCAATCGTCTGGGCCTGTATGATCTGGGCGGAAACGTAGCGGAATGGTGTCATGACTTTTACGCAATTTATACCTATAATACGAATAAGACCGATGTCGATCCAACCGGGCCCGCGGAGGGAAAGCATCACGTGGTCAAGGGATCGAGTTGGAAATATGCCCGAATGAGCAAATTGAGACTGGCGTACCGCGATTACAGCGACGACAAGCGCCCGGATCTGGGGTTTCGCATCAGTCGCTATTTAGAATGAGACATAGGATATGAAATTGAAAATATTCAAGGGGTTCCAAAAGCTGGCCATCATAACCGTTGCGATATCGAGTTTTGGAGTTACCGCAAACTGGGCTGTAACGGCTGGCCCATTGGATCAACTGCTCCCGGGTCATAAACAGTACAAACAACATTTCGTAATGGTTGCCCAAAGCGAAACCCGCACAGCGGCAGAAGAAAAGACCGCGCCCTCATCCGAAAGCACAGCGACGGAATCCAAAACCCAGGAAAAGAAAGAATCGCCCGGAGCACAGGAGAAACAGCTTAAAGAATTTCGCCCGTCTGAACGAATTGAAGCCGATCAGGCGGTGGACTTTCCCTATGATATCTAGTCTCTTTGGTTAAGTGATTAGGTTCCCGAAGGCCATTGACTCTTTACGTAATAAATGGCAGAGGGCATACAGCATAGCGCAGAGGGTTAAAACATGCAAAAATGCTCGATGATTTTATTACGCTATGCATTCTGCCCTATGCGCTTTGCCGGGGATTGTTAGGTCTGCTTTTCAAACATACTTTTAACAACTAATTGGGGATGGAGGCCATGAAACGAGACTTCCCTTTTTCATTTGAGTTTATTTATCAGGTGTTTTCGTTGATCGTCATCGTGATCATTGTGCATGCCGTCTATGTGGCTGTAATTCGACCCAAGGCTGACGCGATTTTAGCGCGGCAGGCCATCCAGATGGCGGAAGATCAATCCCATGTAATGGAACGGTCGGTTTTTGTGTTAATCCGTGATTACGAACAGGAAGCATGCTTTATATTGATGCTCTGGGCCATTGCGATCATGGGATATAAAGCCTTAAAAACTTCCCGCCAACGGGCATTGTTAAAAATGGATTTGATCCCGCTGGATGAAGGTGTGCGTATTCTTCCTGAAGACACCCGCGATGTCTCCAGGCAGATTCAAGCTATGCCGGCGCAGCAGCGCGGGGCCCTTTTGCCCAGAGCCTTGCTGGCCGGTTTGCAGCGGTTCAGTACCACCCGCAACATCCAGGATGTTGCCAGCGCCACCCATGCCTACTGCGATTCGGAAGCCGAGCGCCTCGAATCCGAGTTGTCCATGATCCGCTATATTGCCTGGGCAATTCCATCCATCGGATTTATCGGAACGGTCCGGGGGATCGGAGATGCACTCGGCCAGGCCCATAAAGCCATTCAGGGCGACATTTTTGACGTCACCCGAAGCCTGGGTGTGGCGTTTAACTCGACCTTGATTGCACTGGTGATCAGCATCGGTTTGATGTTTCTGCTGCACCAATTGCAGCAGATGCAGGAGCGCTATGTGCTGGATACAGAATCATACTGCGATGACAATCTAATCAGTCATTTGTATACAAAATGAATGCTTTCTTTAACATTGGAGTGTTGGAGTAATGGAGTATTGGAGTACTGGGGTGTTGGTTTCGTTTTTTTATTGCGTGTTACGGGTTACGAGTTGCGGGTTAGGCACCGCAGAGTTTAGTTTGCAATTTTTTAACCCGCAACCCGGAACGCGAAACTCGAAACGCTTCACTTTCGGCACTCCAGTAATCCACCTTTAATTTACAGAGGAGTAGGTACCTCTTATGACGTTATTAGGTCTTGAACTCAGTGATGCCGGTATTTTGGTGGCCGGATCCGAGCGGGACGGATTGCTGAATGTCGATGGAGACAGCGTTGCGAGTCCCGGATTTGCGCTGCCGGAGAAAAACCGATTGACGGTCGGCCGGGCTGCTGAAATGAAAGCTCACCTTTATCCCCGTCAGATTCTCAATGACTTCTGGGACCAATTAAATACCGAACCATTGGAACAACCCAGCCGGTTTGCACAAAATCACGCTGAGATCGCTTTCGAACA
>JASFIU010000151.1:0-9613 GCA_050122495.1 Desulfobacterales bacterium
GGCGTCGCCGACGGCACCATCTATCTGTATTTCAAGAATAAAGACGATATTTTGGTTCAGTTTTTCAATTTTAAGACCAAGCAGGTATTTGACCGTTTCCGTAGCGAGGTGGATCGGGCCGACTCCAGTCTGGCCAAACTCGGCGATCTCGTTCGGATGCATTTGGAAGAATTCCAGCGCGACAGAGACATGGCCATTGTCTATCAGGTCGAAACCCACCAGAACAGCCGCCTGGCCGAAGCCCAAATAAAGGAAATGTCCCAGATGTATCGTGACATTATTTCGGAAATTGTCGAACAGGGTCAACAGGAAGGCACCATCCGTAAGGACCTTTATGTAGGGCTGGTAAAACGCTTTATCATCGGCGCGGTGGACGAGGTCATCAATACCTGGCTTCATTCGGATGGTGAATATGACCTGGTTTCCATGGCCGGCCCGCTGGTTGAACTTTTTGTCAGAGGAATCGGGGAAAACCAAAAATCCAATAACCTTGAAAATGCCGCGACGGAGTAACCACCTCCGGCGGCTCAACCTTTAGATGAGGAGATGAAAAAAAATGGCACAGCTTGTTGCAGATCGAAGGGACATCGAATTTGTCCTTCACGAGCAGCTCAAACTTGAGGAGCTGAGCAAACATGAATCATATGCTGAGTTCAATAAGAAAACCTGCGACCTGATTATATCTGAGGCCCGCAATCTGGCCGTAAAAGAGCTTCTGCCGATTCGGATCGACGGCGACCGCGAGGGCGCCCGCTTCGACAGCGGCAATGTGACGGTTCCGGAGTCATTCCACAAGGCCTGGGATCTCTTTAAAGAGGGCGAATGGCTGGCCCTTTCGGATGACCCGGAATTGGGCGGGCAGGGAATGCCGACAACCCTCTCACTGGCTGTCAATGACTACTTTATTGGCGCCAATTTTGCCTTTATGATGTATCCCGGTCTGACCCACGGCGCCGGACGGCTCGTTCAAACATTCGGCACCGAAAAACAAAAAAAGTTGTTTTTAAAAAAGATGTTTACAGGGGAATGGACCGGTACCATGCTGTTGACCGAACCGGAAGCCGGGTCGGATGTGGGGGCATTGACCACCTCGGCCGTTAAAAATGACGACGGAACCTATTCGATTACCGGTAACAAAATTTTTATATCATCGGGTGATCATGACATGGCCGAAAACATCATTCACCCGGTGTTGGCCCGCATCGAGGGCGCACCACAGGGCACTCGGGGGATTTCCCTGTTTCTGGTTCCCAAGATCAGGGTAAATGACGACGGCAGCCTGGGCGAATTTAACGATGTGGTTTGTACCGGTGTCGAGGAAAAGATGGGCATCCATGGAAATGCCACCTGTTCCCTGTCGCTTGGCAGCAAAGGCAATTGTCAGGGCACGCTCTTGGGTGAGGAAAATAAAGGCATGCGGGCCATGTTTCAGATGATGAATGAAGCGCGCCTGCTTGTGGGGCTCCAGGGGCTGGCCTGCGCCAGCGCTTCTTATTTGTATGCCGTCAACTATGCGCGCGAGCGGGTGCAGGGCAGGCACCTGTTAAAGGCGGATGAAGATGATGCCCCCCTGGTTCCCATTATCGAGCACCCCGATATTCGGCGCATGCTGCTGACCATGAAGGTCTATGTCGAAGGTATGCGCAGCCTTTTATATTATATCGGAAATTGCGAGGACAATCTTAGGCTCAGTGAGAAAGAGGAGGATAAAGCAAAATACCAGGGTCTAATCGACCTGTTGATTCCCGTCGCCAAGGGATATGTGACGGATAAGGCCTTTGAAGTCTGCAGCCTGGGCGTTCAGGTTTACGGCGGCTACGGCTACATCAAGGAATACCCCATGGAACAGCTCCTGCGGGACTGTCGCATTACGCCGATCTACGAGGGAACCAACGGTATTCAGGCCATGGACCTTTTGGGCCGCAAGCTCGGCCTGAATAAAGGCAAGCCGATTATGGATCTTCTGGGAGAGATCCAGCAGACGATCGCCGGAGCCAAATCCATCTCGAAGCTTGCAGATATGGCCAACAAAGCAGAAGCAGCGGTCAACAAGCTGGGTGAAGTGGCGCTCCATATCGGCCAAACCGGGATGTCACTGGATACGCGCATGCAGGCGTTTGCCCATGCTTATAATTTTATGGAGGTATCCGGAGATGTAATCTTCGCCTGGCTGCTTTTGTGGCGGGCTTCGATTGCCGCTCAAAATCTGGAAAACGGTGCCAGGAAAAAGGACGCCGTCTTTTACGAAGGACAGTTAAAAAGTGCTGAATTCTTTATTGATTCTATTTTGCCGGTTACCCTCGGTAAAATGGATGTCATTCTGACGGCCAGCAGTGCTGCGGTTGATATTTCAGAAGATGCTTTTGGCGGCAAGTAGCCATATAAGGTTTCAGGTGTCCGGTTTCGGGTGTCAGGAAACACCAAGCGTCAGATTTCAGTTTTTAGCATCTGGCCTGGAGGGATTTCGACACCATTTAGATCATTGACAATTTGCTCCTTAAAATTGCTGACACCTGACACCTGAAACCTGAAACCTTGTGAGGGCTATTGCTTGATGATGATAATTTTGATATGCATGCTCCCTTGTTTGATGGAGGGTGTTTTACGTATTGTTTTTAACTTTTTAAAAGCTATTTAATGGGGGGATCAGCCCTAAAATGGGAACCGCATTGACTTCTCCAGCTGCTGCCTCGTTTTTAGGAATTCCTACAGCCGTTTTTTCCATACTGATTCCGGTTATCGGCACGGCCCTATTTGCTTATATTATCATCCGCAGAATCAGACCCCTGGTTAAAGCCGCACCTGATGAGCGGTTGTGTTGCATTCCGCAGCGGGTTTTCCTGATTCTGAAAATCTGGTTAGCCCAGTGGCGCCAGCCCCGGTATATGCTTGCCGGCGTTCTGCACATTTTCATATTTGCCGGTTTTATCATTTTAGGCGCCCGGTCGACCCAGCTGGTCATCCTCGGTTTTTATGATAATTTTGTATTGCCCGGATTCGGGGGTGCCTTCGGGCAGATTTACAGCACCCTAAAAGATTATGCGGCGACCTGGGTCTTAATTGCCTGTATCATTGCCGCCGTTCGAAGAGGATTTTTCAAGCCCGAGCGCTATGCCGTGCCATCCCGCTATGGCAAAGATCATACCGCCGAGGCGATTTTTGTCCTCGGGCTCATTTCCACCCTGATGATCTCGGAAAGCCTGTTTGAGGCCAGCCTGGTTGCCGCTCAAGTCCAAAAGAGTGTTCATGCTGAATTCCCGGCCGCTCTGAGTCTGGCCTGGTTTTTTACCCATATGCTCAGCGGCGCTTCCTTAACGGTGTTACAGAACACCCATCTGATTTCCTATTTCATCCATGATTTAACTTTTTTCTTTTTTCTATGCTTTTTGCCGCTGGGCAAGCACTTCCATGTCATTACCTCGATTTTCAACGTATTTTTTATGCGGATTGAAAAGGGCAACGTCAAGCCCGTGCGCTACGGCATTTCAGATGACCAGCTTGATGATCTGGATTCATTTGGCGTCAAGGTTTTTGAGGATTTTACCTGGAAGCACATCCTTGATTTTTATACCTGTGCGGATTGCGGCCGTTGTTCGGACCGATGCCCCGCCAATGCGGTGGGACGGCCCCTGTCGCCCCGGTTCATATCCATTAAGGGGCGCGATTATGTTTTTGAACACTATCCCCTGATCGGCAGCAACGGTGCAGAATCCAAAGCCTTGATCGGTGACATTTATGATGAGGATGAAATCTGGTCATGCACGACCTGCGGCGCCTGCGAGCAGGAATGCCCCCTGGGAATTGAATACATCGATAAAATGGTGGATTTGCGCCGCGGAATGGTCGATGAAGGCATGGTGCCCCAGTCTCTGCAAAAGCCTCTGGGCGCGCTTGAAAAACGCGGCAATCCCTGGGGTAAGATGGAGCGCAAACGCGCGGATTGGACCAAAGATCTCCCGGAAGGCAGCAGCGCCAGGATTCTTGAAAAGGGCGTTACGGCGGATACCCTTTATTTCGTAGACAGTATCTCCTCATATGATGACCGCATGCAGGAAATTGCCCGCGCCACCGCCCATATCCTCAATGCCGCCGAAATTAATTTCGGTATACTCGGCAAAGCTGAAAAAGACAGCGGGCATGAAGCCCGCCGATTCGGTGAGGAGATGCTGTATCAGGATTTAAGGGATCAAAATACGGATGCCATCCTGAATTCCGGAGTGCAAACCATCATCACCGCCGACCCCCATGCCTTTAATGCCCTAAAAAAAGACTATGCCGACCTTCCGCCGGTGGAACATATCAGCCAGACAATTGCGCGAAATGTTAAATCCGGCAAGATTCAGCTCAAACCGGTCGAAGATGGATCTAAAACATATGTCTATCATGATGCTTGTTATCTGGGACGGCACAATAATCTGTACGATGATCCCCGCCAGGCAATCGATTCGATCCCGGGAATTAAACGGGTTGAAATGGCGGACGACTGCCGCGACCGTTCTTTTTGCTGCGGGGGAGGGGGGCTGATGCTGTTTTATGAGCCTGAAGAAGACCAGCGCATGGGTGTGCTGCGCGTGGAGATGGCCAAAAAGGCGGGGGCCGATGCGATTGTGACCGCCTGCCCGTTTTGTCTGGTGAACATCGAAGATGCCATCAAAGTCAGCGGCCTGGAAGGACAAATGGAAGCACTAGATCTAACAGAGCTTATTTCTATGCATTTGCCTTCCAGATAGATATAATTATTATGCAACTTTGCACAGGCCTTAAATCCGAAATGCGAAACACGAAATCCGAAACAAATCTGAATGACCAAAAAACAAAATTCGAAACAATATGATCTTAAAGAACGAACACTTGAGTTTACAAAAAAGTAAATGATATTTTAATCATTTTTATATTTGAATTTTGGATTTGTTTCGGATTTCGATATTCGAATTTCGAATTTTTACGAACCACAAACATAAAATTGAAGTTCTCGATATCAGGTAACAGCGTCTTTGGGAGGTAAAAATGGAGATTCTAGTGTGTGTTAAAAGAGTTCCTGACACTGCAGAAAATGAAATTGAGGTGAACAGCGACGGTTCTGACATCGAACGCGATGATCTGGTTTATTCGGTGAATGAATGGGATAATTATGCTGTTGAGGAGGCCATTCAAATCGTCGATAATGCCGGCGGGGCTGTGACGATCGTTTCCCTGGGTGACGAAGACTCCGAAGAGGTCGTCAGAAGAGAAATGGCCATGGGTGCCAACAATGGGATTCTGTTGTCCGATGACGCCTTTGAAGGCTCGGATGGAAAAGGTCTGGCTACCATTTTGAAGGCCGTGGTCGAAAAGGGGAATTACGATCTGATCCTCACCGGTGCCCAGGCCGATGATGGCGCCGGTCAGATCGGCGGTATGCTGGCTGCCATGCTGGATGTGCCCTATGCGTCTGTCGTTAATTCCATTGAAGTTTTAAACGACGCCCAGCTTAAAATCGGCCGGGAAATCGAAGGCGGCAACCAGGAAATGAACGAAATTGCGCTTCCCTGTGTACTTTCAATCCAAACCGGTATCAACGAGCCCCGTTATGTTGGAATTCGTGGTATTCGGAAAGTCGCTTCAGTGGACATTCCGGTTATGGGAGCCGCTGATCTGGGCATTGATGCCGCCAATGTGGGTGAATCCGGCGCCAGGGTTAAACGGGTCGATTACTTTGTTCCGCAGCTTGGCGAAGGTGCTGAAATTTTAGAGGGCAGCAATGAAGAGGTTGCCGAAAAACTGATTGATCTTTTAAAAGCCAAAGGAGGAATAAAATAATGGCCGCACAGGTTTTCGCATATATTGAATATAAGGATGGTGTCGCCGATGATACGGCTTTAGAATTCATTTCAGCAGCCAAAAAAATATACCCGGATGCTTCAATCACGGCGATCGTTACCGGATCCGGTTCGGACCTGGATGCGGTCTGCAGCGATTTGGCTGCCTCTTATCCGGAGGTTTGGAAGTTTGACCACGCCGAACTGGCTTATCCCAATGCCGAGCTCATCCGCAATCTGCTGGTGGCGGTTCTGCCCTCGGCTGCCGTTTTGCTGGTTCCGCACGATACTTTTGGTATGGATCTTTCCCCCGGGCTTTCCATCAAGCTGGACTCGGTTTTTGTCTCCGATACGGTGGATTTTGAAGGTTTTGAAGGGGACGATCTTAAGGTGATCCGCCAAGAGTACAGCGGGCAGGTCAGCACCCATGTGCGCGCTGATATTTCCGCCGGGGCCGTGATTAATATCCGCCCGGGTGCTTTTCAGGCGGATGAAAGCAAGTCCGCTGGCGGGCAGGTGGTCGATAAATCATCTGAGATCGGAGAGTTGACCGCCGGCCGACGGTTTCTGGAAATTGTTGAGGCTGAAGCGGGTGATGTCGACATCACCAAAGAAGATATTCTTGTTTCCGTCGGCCGCGGAATAGAGGATGAGGACAACATCGAAATTGCTGAAGAGCTGGCTGAGGCCGTTGGCGGCGTTGTTTCCTGTTCCCGGCCGATTGTGGATTCCAAATGGCTTGAAAAAGCGCGTCAGGTCGGGACCTCAGGGCAGACCGTTAAACCCAAAGTATACATGGCACTTGGAATCAGCGGATCTTTTCAGCATTTAGGCGGCTTAAAAGGCAATCCCTTTATCGTGGCCGTCAATAAGAACCCCAAAGCCCCCATTTTCCAGGTTGCCGATGTCGGGGTTATCGAAGATCTGCTTGATTTTGTTCCGGTGCTGACGGAGAAGATCCAGGAAGGTAAGTGAAGGTTCATCGAAAATTCGATTATATTACAAGAACAAAAAGATCATCGTGAGGTTTGAGTTTCAGCTTTGCACATGGAAAAATGGAATGATGGGCACGAAGTGAAGCATTATGCGCTATATTGGAATGTTGATTTTTAAAGGAAGTTTCAAATCCATTAAATTAATTGCTCCCCTGCTATCTCGAAATTTACCCGCAAATCCTGACCCCGTTATCATAGAACCCATTATTCCATTATTCCATTGTTCCAGCATTCCATTTTTAGATAAATTCACACCTGCTTTTATTGCATATAGCCATTCTAATTTAAATTATTGATCAACGCATGCGATGGAGTGATGCGTCTATGAAAAAAGGGGCCATCTTTAAAACGTTACGGGTAGTTGCTGTTATAATTGTAGCGATTGTTATTGCAAAGGTACTGGTTGCCCTGCGACCCGAAGCCGAGCGACGGGTGGTAGAGGAAACGGGGCGTCTGGTAGAAGTATTTCCTGCCAATGCTGAGACGGTGCAAATGTACATCGAGGCTTTTGGCACTGTCGAACCACGGGAGGCGCTGAAGCTGGTCGCCGAAGTACGAGGTCAAATTGTTGATCTAAACACCAGCTTTAAGGAAGGCTGTTTCGTAAAAAAAGGAACCCGGCTGATTCAGATTGATCCGCGGACCTATGAGTTGGAAGTGCAGCGTCGCAACGTGCAGATCAAACAGGCTCAGGCCGAAATCAAACGGCTGCAGCAAGAGGTGTTGAATCTGCAGGCACGGATCAAAATCGCAAAATCAGATGTTTCTCTGGCAGAAGGTGAATATTTCAGACTGAAGAAGCTCATTAATAGAAAGGTCATCTCTCAGTCTACCCTTGACAAAGCCGAACAGCAATATCTTGCCAGCCTGGAGCGCCTGCAGGCCCTTGAGAATCAAATGGCGCTGACCGGACCCCAAAAAGAGCAACTGCTGGCCCAGCGAGATCTGGCCAAAGTTTTGTTGCAGGAGGCCCGGCTGAATCTGGAGCGTTCCGGTATTGTTGCCCTTTTTGATGGATGGGTTCTCGAAAAAACCGTTGAAGTCGGTCAACATGTTAATGTCGGACAGAATTTGGGACGAATATACAGCGCCGGCGCGCTGGATATCGAGGTGCGGATACCGGTCAAGGATTTCAAATGGTTTCCGGCAGATTTAAATCAGGATGGAGCGGCTGAAGCCGTTGTCTTATTTGAAACCGCAGGAACACAACGGGCCTGGAAGGGACGCGTATCGCGTATAAAGGCCCAAATGGATGATCGGACGCGAACGCTGCCGATGGTCGTCGAAGTTGACCAGACATCCAACACTGCAGAAAATCAGGGTTCATTGCGCCTGCGGCCGGGGATGTTTGTCAGCGTAAAGATTAAAGGCAAAGAAGTTGATCAGACCTTTGTGCTCCCACGGCATGTGGTTTATCCGGGCGATATCGTTTATACGGTCGAAGATAATCGCTTGAAAATAAAGCCGGTGAATATTCTGAGGGCATATAAAGATTCCGTCATCGTCAATCAGGGATTATCGGAAGGCGACCAAATCATCAAAACACCGTTGTCTTCTCCCACTGACGGGATGCTGGTAAGGGTGAAATAATAGTTATTAGTTAATTGTTATTCGTTATTAGAAAAAAATAACGAAGTGAAAATTTCCAAGACACTATTTATACATTTGAAAAGACGATGGTTCAATTAAAATTGAATGGGCGATAAATCCTTTAAAAGCTTTGAAGATTTGCAATGCTGGCAAGCATGCAGAGAAGTACGCATTTTTATTTCAGAACTCGTCAAAAGTTATCCCAAGGAAGAGCGGTTTTCAATCGTTGATAATATGAAAAGAGCTGCTCGATCCGCAACACAGAATATAGCAGAAGGTTTTGGCCGGTTTCATTATAAAGAAAATATACAATTTTGCCGTGTAAGTCGCGGGTCATTGTATGAACTCACTGATGATTTGATCACATCAATCGAGGAAGGATTTACTAACAATAAAGATTACGAGCTTGGGAGAAGCAAGATCT
Organism: Desulfobacterales bacterium; assembly: GCA_050122495.1. Classification (GTDB taxonomy): domain Bacteria; phylum Desulfobacterota; class Desulfobacteria; order Desulfobacterales; family JAHEIW01; genus JAHEIW01. Next base: position 8,808 of record JASFIU010000151.1, read on the forward strand.
CAAATGCACTGGCACTTCTTAATGGTTACATTAGCTATTTAAATCGGAAAGCCAATCTCCAATAACAAATAACCAATAACGAATAACCCATCCCATGAAAGCCTTAGGCAAGTGGTCCATAAAAAATAACGTTACCGTCAACCTGATCATGATCTTTATCATCATGGCCGGGCTGTTTACGGTGATGAAGATGCGCAGGGAAATGATGCCCCAGTTTACCCTGGATATGATCGTCATCAGCGTGGATTATCCAGGTTCAAATCCGGAGGAGATAGAGGAAGGCATCTGCATCAAGATCGAAGAGCAGATCGAAGGCATCGAGGGCATCGAGCGCATCATATCCACCGCAAGGGAAAGCAACGGCGAGGTTCTGGTAGAGCTTGAATCCGGCACCGATGCTCAGAAGGTGCTGGACGAGATTAAAGCCGAAGTGGATCGGATTGAAACCTTTCCTGAGGAGGCCGAGGAACCTCTGGTACTGGAAATCGTTAACAGGGATCCAACCATTTACATTGCGGTGTATGGCGACATTTCCGAAAAGCGCTTGCGCCGAACCGCCGAAAAAATTCGGGATGACCTGCTGGATGCCCGCTTTGTTTCTCAATTGAATTCAGGAAACGAAGCGGGGGGTATCTCGGCTGTCCTTAAAGGCCTGAAAATCAAACAGCCTGAGGTCATCACCCAGATCGAGCTTGTGGGGGTACGGGATTATGAAATCGCCATAGAAGTATCCGAAGAAAATTTGCGCCGCTATGGACTTTCCTTTGACCAGGTTGTCAGTGCAGTTAAAGCCGGAAGTATTGACT
>JASFIU010000152.1:0-9524 GCA_050122495.1 Desulfobacterales bacterium
GTGTCTAAAATGACTCTGCCGGTTCGCGTCGCCGCATAGCAGGCCCGCTTGACCGGTGCTTCGCCATATTTGCGCGTGTGCCCGCCAAAGGCTCTTTGGGCGATCCTGCCTTCAGGTGTACGATTAAACGGCACCCCTAAATTTTCCAGTTCATAAATGGCGCGCGGCGCATCCCGGGCCAGAATCTCGATGGCATCCTGATCACCCAGGTAGTCGCTGCCCTTGACCGTATCAAACATATGCCACTCCCAGTGGTCTTCTTCTTCATTGCCAAGGGCCGCGCCGATTCCACCCTGGGCGGCTCCGGAGTGAGAGCGCGTGGCAAACACTTTTGTCAGAACGGCAACCCGCGCATCTTTGCCGATCTCAACGGCCGCACGCAGTCCGGCCAGGCCCGCCCCCACAATAATCACATCATATTGATGTTTCATACCGCACCTCATATTGAACTCAATTGAATTTTATAGCTGCAACTTAAATGAATCCGAAACCGTCAAAGGGTATACAAACAAAAACAAATAATGATAAACGCAAAAAGTTAGATTTTAAATCTGAAGAGCAATGGAGCAGGCATATAGCTGTTTGGTAAATGACTGGATACGAAAGAAAGTGCATTCGTCTTTCTTGCTTATAGATCAAGCGTGTTGAAATTGTAAAGAATTTTTTACCCCGGGAGACCCTCGATTTGATAAGGCCCACTTTTAATCAATGGGCGGATGGATCATAAAACCCGTTTTAATACGCACCCCGCATCCCTAGTGGACCCGTAGAATGTCCTTGACTTTGTCGGCTCAATTGTTAATGGTATAAGTATAAGATCCTGATATTAAATACACAAACACCTGTCATTCAGAATTACATCCATCACTGCGGCTCATCAAACCGAATTCAAAAAGTTCCTTAACCAGCTAAGATTGGTGCACCAGAAGTTAAGCTGTCAGCTGAGCGCGAACCGCCCCAAGTATTGAAGTCTTTTCGGCATTCATGATTTTAGAGATGGAGTTCACCTATTTTTCGAAAAACAATGAATTTTGAAGAAATAGAGCATACGGCTGACAAGGCCTTGCGGATTTCAGGAGCCAACCTGCAGGAGTTGTTTATCAGTGCTGCGCAGGGAATGACCGGCCTGATGGTGCCGGACGTATCTAAAGTTTCGAGTGAAGTCGAAAAATTTATTAAGCTGGACGCCATTGATGCTGAAGATCTGTTAGTGGAGTGGCTCAATGAACTGGCTTTCTGGGCGGAAACGGAAATGCTGGTTTTTACCCAATTTCGCATTCAGAACCTGACCCCCACCAATCTTCAGGCGAGTATATCTGGCGGAAAAGTAGCGGTGTTCGAAAAGCACGTTAAAGCGGTGACCTATCACAATCTCAAAATTATTAGGACCTCACAGGGTCTGGAAGCGACTGTCGTTTTTGATGTTTAGCCTGGAGGGATAAAATGATTAAGAGACATAATTTCGAACAAATCGATACGCATTTATTTGAAGTTCCTGCCTCATTCCGTAAAGACATGCGCGTTCCTGCCCGGTTTTATGCGGATGAGGAACTGTTAAAAGGCGTCATCACCGACAACAGTTTGCAGCAGTTGATCAACACCGCCACCCTGCCCGGAATCGTTAAATACGCGCTGGCCATGCCTGACATCCATCAGGGTTACGGATTTCCCATTGGCGGCGTGGTGGCCACTGAATTACCGGATGGGATTATTTCCCCGGGCGGCGTGGGGTATGACATCAATTGCGGAGTGCGTTTGCTGGCCACGCATCTGAATCAGGATGAGATTAGACCCCATCTGGAAGATCTGGCCACCATGCTTTATTCGAACTGTCCCAGCGGTGTCGGCAAAGGCGGCAACATTAAATTGAAGGCCGGCGAACTGGACCGCGTGCTGACTTCCGGCGCCAAATGGGCGGTAAAACGAGGATACGGTACAGAAGCAGATCTGGAGCGAACCGAAGAAAGCGGCTGTCTGGCGGGAGCCGATCCGGAAAAAGTCAGCCCGCGAGCCAAAAGCCGGGGCCAAGGGCAGGTGGGCACGCTGGGCGCGGGCAATCATTTTATCGAACTGGATGTCGTACACAAGGTTTTTGACGAACATGTGGCCCGGCGAATCGGCCTCTCCCGGGGACAGATCGCCGTACAAATTCATTGCGGCTCGCGCGGGTTAGGGCATCAGGTTTGCGGAGATTACGTTAAACAGTTTCAAAAAATGATTGCCACATACGGACTGAACCTGCCGGACCGCGAGCTGGTCTGTGCTCCGTTGAGCAGCACTGAAGGGCAGGATTACCTGGCCGCAATGAAAGCAGCGGCCAACTATGCGTTTGCTAACCGCCAGGTGCTCGCTTTTCATATTCGTCGCAGTTTCGAACAGGTACTGGCCGGCAAAGTTTCGAATCATCACATCTTTCAAATTTATGATATCGCTCATAATATGGCCAAAGTCGAAACCCACCGGATCAATGGAAAGCAGATGCAGCTGTGTGTACACCGTAAAGGAGCGACACGGGCGTTCGGCCCCGGCTCCGCGGAGCTTCCGTCGGTATATCGAGATATTGGCCAACCCGTGTTGGTGCCCGGCTCAATGGGAACCGCATCCTGGGTTTTGGTCGGCACCGAAGGATCTATGGCCCAAACCTTTGGATCGACCTGTCATGGGGCCGGGCGCACCATGAGCCGCAAAAAAGCCAAAAAAAGCATCCATGGGGCCGCATTGCGTGAGGAACTCGAAGGTCGGGGAATTCACGTGCGCGCCGGCAGCATGCCCGGTCTGGCCGAAGAAGCACCTAAAGCCTATAAGGATGTCGACCGAGTTGTCGAGGTTGTGCACAGCGCAGGTATAGCAAAAAGGGTGGCGCAACTTAAACCTGTTGCGGTTATCAAAGGCTAAACATTTTCAGCCATTTCAATTTTAAACCTGAATTGAGCGATTACCGAGGTTGCCGCAGCTACAAGGCAGATGACGTTCCGCTATAGTGAACTATGCGGGACGGCATCTAACACAGTAGATGCGGTAAGATCGGCAATCCCGAAGGGTTTCAAATTTTAAAAAAATAAATCGATTGAATTCCTTAAAATAAAAAAAAATCCACCCTTTTTTAAAAGTTGAAACGCTCAGTTTACGAAAAGGAAAGGAGAAGGAACCATGCGAGTACAAATGAGAAAGATTCTTTGTGCCACGGACTTTTCCGATTTTTCAAACCGTACCATACCCTATGGCGTTGCTCTGGCCAAAGAGTTCGATGCCGAGCTTTATATCTGTCATGTCATCGATCTATCCGCTATTGCCATTTACGGTGAGTTTCAGCTGAACCCGGTCGATCAGCAAAGTCGTATTAAAAAAAAGGCCGCAGAACAGCTGAATCAGTTAATCGGCGCGCAACCGGTTAAATGGGAGCCCATCATTACCGTTGGCCATACCGCCGATGAAGTATCCCGTCTGGTTGAAGAAAAAGAAATTGATCTGGTCATTGCCGCCACCCGCGGCCGCTCCGGCCTCAAGCGTTTAATTTTGGGATCGGTAACCGAACGCCTGATGCGCGTCCTTTCATGCCCATTGCTGGTGGTCCACAGTCCGGAGCACGAATTCGTTAACCCCATCAGTCAGAAGATACGTTTGGAACGGATTCTGGTCGGATGCGATTTCTCGCCGGATTCAGACCTGGCGTTTCAGCATGCCTTAAGCCTGGCGCAGGAATTTGAAGCCGAGCTGCATTTGGCCCACGTCATCGAGCCTTCCGTTTCAAGTGAACTGCTAAAACCGGACAAATCGTTGATCGAAGAAATCCAACAGGGCGTACATAATCGTTTAACGGAAAAACTGATTGCGATGGTACCTCCAGAAGCGCGCAATTGGTGCACCCCCCAAACCCGTATTTTGGAAGGACAGCCTTATGAAGAATTGGGAGGGTATGCCAGAACCGAAGATATGGACATGATTGTTCTGGGGGTTCGAGGGCACGGGCTGGTCAAAACGCTTTTGTTAGGATCGACGACGGACCGCGTCGTGCGTCAGGCCCCCTGCCCCGTTCTTTCGGTGAGTACCAAAGCCCGAAGCGAATAAGGGATAGGGTTTCAGGTGTCAGTGTTCAGGTGTCAGGAAGATACATAGGGCTGAGCACAGAAAATAGATGACAGATGACAAAAGGCAGATTGTTTTCAGTTTTATTTCATCCTTTATCTGACACCTGACACCCGCCTGCGCGGCCGAAGCCGCTTCGTCGCGGCGAAGGCCCGAAACCTGAAACCTACTTATTCCTAACACCTAAAATAAGACGAATTAACATTAATAAACTCAATCCGGGTATTGTAAATTACTTGTGGGACACAACACTAGCTGCCAATAAGATAATCAAACAGGGCAATTGATGCCTGACTGTCCCATTCCCTTGGCCCAAGCGCGCTGCCGATAATTCTGCCTTGCTTATCAAGAACAAACGTGGTTGGAAGCGAACCCACACCAAACCAGGTAGCCACCTCTCCGTTAGAGTCCAAAAGCGCCGTAAACGACAGTTTATATTTATCAAAAAACGATTTTACCTGCGCATCGGTTTCCTGCAAATTGATGGCGACCATTGCGAAATCTTTATCTTTGTATCTGCGGTGCAGCTTCTCCATGGGCGGCATCTCGATAATGCAAGGCGGGCACCAGGTCGCCCAAAAATTAAGGAAGACGACTTTACCGCGAAAATCCGCCAAACTGACCGTATTGCCAAAAACATCTTTGAGCTGGATTTCTACCGGCTGGGAAATGTGAGGGATTTTAAGAATTCCCATATTGCTGAAAAGGCGCTCCAATGAAGGATCCTGGGAGCCTGCAATCGCAAAAAATCCGTTATAAAAAAGAGAAAGACCAAGACCTGCAGACATTGTCAGCAGGATAATCGCCGGCAAGATAAATTTGAGTGACGTCTTTTTCCTCATCACGGATAGATAAAATTCCCTGGAAATTTGCGTAAATTTATATTCTACCACTATTGTTGTGCGTCAATCAAGATATGCGGTGACCGTATTCTTTTTCAACCGCGGCAATCACCTCATCCACGCTTAAGCCCTGCTGAAGATTTTTGCGGATAAAATCTATTTCTTCTTTTCCTTTTTCTGCGGGCCATTTGAAAAACTCCTTTCTAGAATCCATCTCAAAATAGGATTTTGGTTCAAGATTGCGGCGGGGCCGAGCTTGGAACCGGAGGCATACTGCTGTATGTCGAGGATTTAAAGCGAGGTTCCAATCCCGCCAAAAGGCGGGAGGCCAAAAGACATTTTTGAGATAGGTTCTAATTATCTTCAACCACTTGACCATCGGAAACCCGCATGAGTCTGCGCGCATAGTTGGCACATTCCGGGCTGTGGGTAACCATGATGATGGTCATACCATCCGAGTTGAGGCGTTGAAGCAATTTCATGATTTCAGTTGATGTTTTGGTATCAAGGTTGCCTGTGGGTTCATCTGCCAGCAAAACCGGTGGTTCATTGACAACCGCCCGCGCAATCGCGACGCGCTCTTTTTCGCCGCCGGAGATTTGATTCGGTAAGCGTTGCGCTTTATCGAGCAGTCCCACCTGGGACAGGGCGTTTTCAACCATTGCGCGTTTTTGTCTTTTGTTTTTCTTTATGATGGTTAAAGGCAACATGACATTTTCAAAAACCGTAAGATACGGCACCAGGTGAAAACTCTGAAATATGAAACCGAGAAATTCCCTGCGGAAATCGGCCTGTTTCTCCTGGCTGAGGGTGTAAATATCGATATCATCGACCACAAATCTTCCGGATGTTGGGGCGTTCATCGCGCCCATGATGGAAAGCAGGGTTGATTTGCCGGCCCCGGATTCCCCCATGACGCCGACAAATTCTCCCGACTCAATCTGAAAGCTGATATCGGAAACAGCCGTAACCGTTGCCTCTCCATTACCGTATTTCTTGACTAATTTTTCTGCGACAATATAACTCATAGATCACCTCAAACTTCAATTTCGAAGCCCGAATATCGAAATTCGAAACAAATCCGAATATTAAATGATTAAATTTCTAAAAATCGTTTATCGCCGATGGTGCTGAATACAAAATTTCATTGGCTGATCCTGTGGTTTACATTTTTGGAATTTCGGTCATTCGATATTATTTCGATTTTCGGATTTCGAATTTCGTATTTTTATTTAAAAGGTCAATAAGATTGACTATGTCTTAATTGACAAACATGAGTTTAGATTACCGATAATAACGCCTATAAGGCCCTGAGGGCTTCATTGGGATCAAGCCGGGAGGCGATAACTGCCGGATAGGCGCTGGATATCAGGCCGATGCATAATGATAGAACGAATGCGCCGGCGGCCAGTTCAAAATTTAAAGGCACAAAACCGGAGTGACCTTCAATAAAAAAGTGCACTGCGCCCTTGGCGACTCCCCAGCCCAGCAAATATCCGAGGATGCCGGCCAACCCCGATACGATGGCGGCCTCAAAGAATACGATTTTCATAACATGGCGTTTGCGAAACCCGATGGCACGAAATATCCCGATTTCATCGGTGCGCTCTCTAACACTGCCCATCATGGTCACCAGGACAACGAGACTGCCGATCAGCAGGATCACGCCCGAGATGCCATAGGAAAATTTCTTAAAATGTCCCAGGGTCTCCATGCGGCCTTTGACGACCTGCTGGATGGCCATCACCTTGGCTCCCGGAAGCGCATCGGAAATCTGCTTCACCATGTCCTCAATCGGGCAGTCCTGGCAAAGGGCCGCCACCTCGGCCATTGAAACCCGCCCGCTTTTATTAAACAACGACTGGGCGGTGGCCAATCGGGCAAATACCAGTTGATCGTCCTGGGAGCCCGTTGGCTTCAAAATACCCGAGACACCAAACCAGCGATTTTTTATCTCCAAGCGATCTCCCACATTCAGATTTAGAATGCGAGCCGCTTCCGCCCCTAAAATGACGCCGTTATCATCGGGCACCTTTCCGTTCATCTGCCACCAGGGTTTTAAAATAGCAGATGCTTTAAAATCGACACCTGCCAGCAGAACTTTGCGCGAATCCACATTGACGACTCCCAATACCAACGGACCCAGAGCTGCGATATTACGGGCGTTTTTAATTGAATTTACCTGCGAAAGCTCTTCCTGGCGGATTTCTTCCATCTCAAAGGATACACCCCCCAGAGAAAGCCCTCCGTAAGTAAGCGTCAGGTTCTCGGTTCGGGGGACAATCAGAATATTGGCACCGTATTTTTCAAGTTTATGATTGATATCGCTTGTCATGGCCTCCACAAAGCTGATGATCCCAACAACCGTGGAGACTCCGATTACCAGTCCGGCCAAAACAAACAATGCTTTGCCTTTGCGCCGAATCAGGTTTTTCAATGAAATGTTTTTAAGTGTCATGGCTAAACCTTTCCCGCAAAATTAAAATACCGCCGTCCGTCCAAAATATCTTTTACCTCGATGACGACCTTCCCGTTTTCGACCCTGCGGTTCAACGGTGCCGGGTTGCAGCCGCCTTTAACTTCATTGACCAGAACAGAAGCGAATTTGCGCCCGCAATTGCGGCAAACCATATAATCACCTTCCTGATAATAGCCTTTCCCTGCCGGCCAGCAGACATCACAGGCATCAAAAGCAGCCCGGATAATTCCGTCAGAGCTTTTGAGAACAAAGTATTTAATTTTGAAATCACCAGAGACATGTTGAAAGTGCCGCGCTTTGCCGTCTTCAAAAAGGCTTGCCGGAAGGCTGACCTGAGACGCGACATTTTGCGATGAATCTGAGGCGGCCACCGGTGCGGTTTCAGACCGATCATAGCTCACCAGATATATTCCGCCACCCACAATGAGGGCGGAGCATACAATTGCAACGATCAGCGGCAGATGCCCTCTTTTTTCGGTACCTAAAACCACATCTTTTTTGGCCTGCCGTTTTTCAAAGGTCACCTTATTGTTTTCAGTCCTGGTTGATGGATTACCTTTTTTTGATTTAACATTTTGTTTCTTTCTTTTTGCCCTTATGCATATCTCCTTCATTATTTCTTAGGTGAATTGTTTACGGTTAAACATATATATCCAGTTTGGGATCAGACCAAAGATATAAGAATCCATGGTTCAGCGAATATCGGCTTTTACCCGGCTTTAGCAAAAATGATCTCCATCTTTTTAAACCGAATTAAGATCACCCTAGCCCCGACTTGTGCCTTATGCAACGCGAGGATAAAGTAACGCCAGCATTTAGATGAAATCTGGGATAAGCCAATGGATATGGAAGAATTCCGAACTTATCGGATTCAACATAGAATAGAGAGGGTTTGGAGGTATATGGGTAAAGTTTTAGGTATATGAGCCGAGCTGAATTGCAAGCCTGCTTGAGTCACACGGGAAATGTCTATTCCGACACCGACTGAAAGAATTCCAACAGCGGTTGGATTGGGAGTTACCGTCGGATGGCTCGGCATTGAACATTCAGGTATCTTGATTTGAGGCGTTCCGGCCATATCACAGGTATTTTTCAATGTCCCTGAACAGCAATTCGGCCCTGCCAGACCCATAGAACCCATCGAGACATGTTGTTTGGCGTTCGCCATCTCAAGTGCACATTTAGCTGCGCAATCGGAATAGCCAGAGGCGCTGGATAATAGCACGGTGGCGCTGAATAGAAATATTAAGGTTATGGCAATAGATTTTTTCATATTTCGATCTAACAATTCATAGTCTTTTAGTATAGTATAGAAGTGATGTTTTTATGTCAAGGGGATTTTTGAGGATGTTTTGATTTGGGATAACGCTCCATGGATTCAAGCATATGCGATTTAAGAATATTATACGCAGAATTCCAATTAGTTATTCAACCCCCGGTCACTCATATTTTCATAATTTGGAAAGCCGGATTCTGAATGCGGAAGGCTTTACAAGCCGCGCGATCATATTTATATTTACGGAAACAATTGGGGGGCGCTATCAGGTAATCGTTTGAATAAGAGATAATCGAATTTAAAATGTCTACGCTCAAAGCGAAAGAAAGGAAAAAAAATGAGTTATGATTTTAATGCAGACGAGGTTTTTGAAATGGCCGAACAGATGGAACGAAACGGCGCCCAGTTTTACCGGGATGCCGCAGAAAATACTGCTGATCCTTCAAATAAAGAAATGTTGGTCGGTCTTTCAAAAATGGAGGAGGCCCACGAAAAAATCTTTGAGTCCATGCGCGCCGAGCTGACCGCAGCTGAAAAAGCATCTACCGTTTTTGACCCGTCCGGAGAGGCATCCCTTTATCTGCGGGCACTGGTAGACAGTCGCGTCTTTTTTAAAAAGGAAATCGACGTGACATCCATGGTGGAAATTCTTAAATCGGCGATCGAGGCTGAAAAAGACTCTATTGTTTTTTATCTGGGCATGAAAGAGGCCGTCGCGGAAGATTTAGGCAAGGACCGCATCGAGGCCATTATCAAAGAAGAGATGGGGCATATTCGGGTACTCAGTAAGGAACTGGTCGCCCAGACCAGTTAAAGGTGGGTTTCGAAACCATTATCTTAT
>JASFIU010000153.1:0-9502 GCA_050122495.1 Desulfobacterales bacterium
GGGGCGTATACAGCCGATCATCGTTTTCCAGGGTAAGGCGGCGGCGAATGTTTTGTGGTAGACTCCGAATTCGTCTAACTAAACGTTGTAGGGTCTTATCCTTGTCTCCGTAAACACCGCCGGCGTGAATATTGATCACATCGGCGTTGACCCATTTTGCAACTTCCGCCTGGTATCCAAGATCGGCAATTGATCTGCGGGTAACTTCTGGATTCGGCGATGATAATAGGATGAACTGATCGGGATGGAAGCTTAAACGTATATCGTTTTTTCGGCAGAACGTCCCGCATTTTTTGAATGTTTTTACAATTTTATTGGATTGGGGCAATGCCTCTATGGCGTATCCAAGTTTAGGATGTGTTTTAAGTGGCAAAATCTGGCTGTTGACCCGAAAGGCGTATATACCATTAAGCCGACAAAATTTGAGTGCCTCAAGAAGAGAATTTGCGTTATGCAGGCAGATACCGGAAATATGATCCATCCGCTCGTTCGGAGATAGTTTGCTTAAATATCTTGCAGTCGTGCGGCGAAACTTTATCGGCTCTTCACGAAAAATACAACACAAACCCCATCGAATCATGATTGACCTTATTCATAAACGGCACAGCAGATAGTTTGGACGACTATCGTCGATCGCTATGTTGCTTGCTAAGCGTTTTGCGCCTTATCTTTTTCAGAAAAAGTTTTCGAGAAACAATGACCTGTTCATTCTCACCCTCGGCTAACTTCTCGACATCATCATAGGCTGCGACTTGAAAATGCAGCCGATGATCCTCTATTGCAATCAGGCGAGCAACGGCACGAACTCTGGACCCGACCAGCGCGGCTGAGAAATGCCTTATGTCCACATGTGTACCCAGCGTAATTTTATCATCCGGGATTCTACCTTCGACAACCTGACGGGCTGCCAATTCCATCAACAATACAAGGCAGTGCGTTGATAGTACGTCAGCCCCAATATTTCCCGAGACACTTGCAAGGTCGCTCTCAGAAACGATCATTTCTTTTTCACTGCTAAGCCCGATTTTAAGCTCCATTATAGTTCCCCTGAGTGTCACCAAATGTGTGATCATACAATTCGAACAAGCAAACATCCTTTTACAGGCGTGCGTTCACTCATAGAATTATTACGATAGGGTCTAAGCTTTGATATCATTTTTATTGTTATCAGAAAAGAATTAGCTTGAAAAAATTCAAGTATGGGCAAATTAGAGACAGGCGGATATTTTGACTGCCCCGGGAAGATTTGCCTTCAAAGCTTGAATCGTGAATTTATTTGGCAAAGCTTTCTCATCAGCTTAGGATTATCTCTCCTTTAAACTTTCATCCTTTACGGGTCAACACCGTCTTAGCCGCGGTCATTCGCACACCCCAATATGATCGTCAAAACGCTGGACAAAACGATTGGGAAGGATTAAGATGCAGGCGGGTTAGGGGAAGGGCCGCGGCTTGAATGAGCGCTGTATCGATTGAACATGACAAGAGGATAAGATAAGAAAGGGTAGATGATGCTCTATATCGGTAAATTCTTACATATGACCAATCAGCAAGAGGTCGAAGAATCAGAGAGAAGACATGGGGAGTTCAACCTGATTGTTCAGGCTGAAAACGGACAGGCGGCGGTAGAGCGGTTTAAAGCACGGATTATCGAAGCCAGAGAAAGCAGTGATTTATTTGAAGGCGACAGTTCGATTTATATTGTTCATCTTTTGGAGCTCGATGAATTTCCCAGCGATCAGGCGCGATTGTTATACTATAAATCTATTGCCGGTGATCCGATTATGCCCTACATTAGTTGTTCGACACCTAACGGCGAAACCGACGGCTGCCGGATTTTAAACTGGATGCAAAACAGACCGGAAATTGACGGTGAGGATGCAAGCCTGTTTATAGAATTTAAAAGCAGTTGACGGCTTAAGAATTGCCGTTGCCTTAACGTGATAGCGTGTTTCTTTCCCCGTCTTATTCTGCCAGGTCCGAATCCAAATTAACGCCGTACTTCTTTATGCGCTTCCAGATGGTCACCCGGCTTACGCCCAGAGCTCGGGCTGCTATGGATTGATTGCCATTCACCTGGCGCAAGACCTTGAGCAGGTTATCCCTCTCTCCAGCGATATTATTGAAATAGGTAGGTCCATTCCTGGCATACAATTGTCGATCAATTCAAATTATATTTTCTTTAGAATTCTTGATAATCTTCCCACACTCGACACATCATTTAAAAAATCGGGATTGCACAACACAATCAATGGATTAGAGGCATAAGTTTTGCACGTTAAATTTTTTTCTTGACACCGTATAAAGTTTGGTGTACCTAACTTTTTCGATTTTAGTTTGATACATCATTTGCGGAGGATGGAATTGAATGCGAATTAACTTGCGCGACATGCACGATAATCAGGCTGGCACGATTGCCAGCGTCAAAGTCAGTGGTGAACTTGGCCGGCGCATTCGCGACATGGGGCTCGTGCCGGGTACGGAAATAAAAATCCAGGGACGCGCGCCCCTATATGATCCGGTGGCTCTGAGGATCCGCGGCGCCATCCTGACGCTGCGCAACAATGAAGCCGACTATATCGAAGTGGAGGTTGAATAATATATGGCACCAACGGTCGCGTTGGCCGGAAACCCAAATTCCGGCAAAACCACCCTTTTTAATGAACTGACCGGATCACGCCAGCACGTGGGAAATTATCCCGGTGTGACGGTTGAAAAAAAAGAAGGCACCTATGTCCGTGAAGGATTCAGGCTTCATATTGTCGACCTGCCCGGCACCTATTCTCTCACCGCCTATTCTCTGGAAGAGGTGGTGGCCCGTGATTTTCTGGTCAACAAAAAGCCGGAAGTGGTCATCAACATTGTTGATGCCTCCAACCTGGAACGCAATCTGTATCTGGCCATTCAATTTCTGGAGATGGGTATTCCCATATGCATTGCCCTCAACATGATCGATGTTGCTAAAAAACGGGGAATCAAAGTGGACGCCCAAAAACTTTCATCCCTGCTGGGCGTGCCCGTGATCCCTACGGTCGCCCGCACAGGCAAAGGCAAAAAGAAGCTCATGCGGAGCGCCGCCCAGATGATGCATGCCGATAACGAATTGCCCCCGCTTAAAATCTCCTACGGGACCGATATCGATCAGGCGCTTTCAGAAATGGAAGCAGAAATAAAGGCCGCCGATTTTCTGACGGACACCTATCAGGCGCGCTGGATTGCATTAAAGTATATGGAAAATGATGAGCAGATTCTTAGCAAGGGCAAAATGGTGGATCCGGAGCTGGCGGCCCGGCTGGAAGAAGTTGTGCGCAACGTATCTCGACATCTGCTGAGTACACTGGATACGTATCCTGAGGCCATGATTGCCGATCAGCGCTACGGGTATATTAATTCGATCCTCAAACAGGGGGTCATCTATCACAAATATGATCAGAACAGACTTTACAGCTCGGATCGAATCGACAAGGTGCTGACCAACCGATTTGTCGGCCCCTTAATTATGCTGGCGGTGATTGCCGGGCTCTATCATTTTACCTTTACCTACAGTGAATTGCCGGTGGGATGGCTGGAAAGTTTTTTTGCCTGGCTGGGATCGACCCTGTCGGCCGTCCTGCCGGAAGGATTGCTGAAATCGCTGATCGTATCGGGTATCATTGATGGGGTGGGCGGTGTCCTGGGTTTTGTGCCCCTCATTATGTTTATGTTTTTCGGCATCGCCATATTGGAAGATTCCGGATATCTGGCCCGGGTGGCCTTCATGCTGGATCGGGTGTTTCGGTTATTCGGCTTGCACGGTAGCTCCGTGATGGCCTTTATCGTATCCGGCGGCATCGCCGGAGGCTGCGCCGTGCCCGGTGTGATGGCAACCCGCACCCTCAAGTCACCCCGTGAGCGTTTGGCCACCTTGCTGACCGTACCGTTTATGAACTGCGGCGCCAAACTGCCCGTATTCGCCTTGCTGATTGCCACTTTTTTTGCACAATATGAGGCCGCGATTATGTTTCTGATCACCATCGGTGCCTGGGCCGGCGCGCTTCTGGTTGCCAAGCTGTTGCGGATTACGGTAATCAAAGGTGCGGCGACCCCCTTTGTTATGGAACTTCCCCCCTACCGCATGCCGACCTTTAAAGGATTGGCTATCCATACCTGGGAGCGCACCTGGCAGTATATCAAAAAAGCCGGTACGGTGATCCTGGGGCTTTCGATTGTGCTGTGGGCCATGATGACGTTTCCCGGTCTTCCGGATTCAAAAGTCCGGGAATTTGAAAAATTAAGGCAAGCCGAAATGGATGGTGTGCCGGTAGCGGTTGTTCAGGAGCTGGAAGCTGCCGCAGAGAGCGCCGAACTTTCCGGCCGGGCCCAAACCCTCAAAGAAAAACTTCGGCGCATCGATGCCGCCGAAGCTGAGGCCGGGTTGAAAAATTCGCTTGCCGGTCGCATCGGGGGCGCACTGGAAGGTGTCTCACGCTGGGCCGGCTTTGACTGGCGAACCAATATTGCGCTGGTCGGCGGTTTTGCCGCCAAAGAAGTGGTGGTTTCAACCCTGGGGACTGCCTATTCATTGGGAGAAGTGAATCCGGAGGCCACCGGTTCTTTGTCTGAAACTCTGGCCAGGGAACCGGGCTGGTCGCCGTTGATGGCCATCGGACTGATTGTCTTTACGATGTTCTATTCACCCTGTTTTGTTTCGGTT
Organism: Desulfobacterales bacterium; assembly: GCA_050122495.1. GTDB lineage: Bacteria > Desulfobacterota > Desulfobacteria > Desulfobacterales > JAHEIW01 > JAHEIW01. Next base: position 4,691 of record JASFIU010000153.1, read on the forward strand.
ATCTGCATTTCCAGAGAATCCGGATCCTGGAAATGGGGCGCTTTTGCCATGGCATTCAACACCGCACTGGCCTTTGGTCTGGCAGTGCTCATTTTTCAAATTGGATCCGCCTTTGGATTTTTGGTGAAATAAAATGCAAACCCTGATTGTCATTCTAATTGTCGCCATTGCGGCCGCATTTCTGATTCGGAATTTTTTAAAAAAGTTTAAGCAGGAAGATGAATGCGGCTGCGGATGCTCGTCCTGTCCCACGGATCCGACATCCTGTGAAGAAAACCTGGATAGTTCATGATCGAGTTAAATTGGTCGGATGAACGGAATACTTAAATAAACCACGAAGACACAAAGAGCACAAAGAAAGATATCAATTAAAATTTTTTAAAAATCTTTGTGAACTTTGTGCCTTTGTGGTGAAAATATTTTCCAAAAAAATGCAAACCGTTCAACTGAATTTTAAACGTCTTTAAAGGATAGCAAATATGGACCGCATTGAAGTGTTAAGCTCCAATATGGAAGATTATCTCGAAGCCATCTTTCACATCTCACAGGAAAAGCAGGCTGCCAGAGCCAAAGATATTGCCGATCGGGTGATGGTGAACAAATCCTCAGTAACCGGCGCGCTGCGGTCGCTTTCCGAAAAAGGGCTGGTGAACTATGCGCCCTACGATATCATTACCCTGACGGCCAAAGGCAAAAGACTGGCTCAAGAAATCGTCAGAAGGCATGCAGCCCTCAAGGATTTTTTTACGAAAGTTCTTTTGATTGATCAGGACGAGGCCGAAGACGCCGCCTGTAAGGTGGAGCATGCCGTCTCCAAAAACATCATCGATCGGCTGGTTAATTTCGTGGGGTTTATGGAAATATGCCCCCGGGGCGGGAAAGAATGGCTGAAAGGATTCCGGCGCCACTGTGAAGGCGGCGATACCTCAAAGCTGTGCGCAAATTACATATCCGAATGTCTTGAAGACTTGAAGCATAGAGAACGCAAACTCCTGTCCACGCACCAGACGACCTCTTCCTGAACGCCCTGAATTTGTGGACAAGCATTAAAAATATGAAGCTAAAAATACCTTTGGGGGGGAAATTATTGAGGCGGCGGGCTTTTGGGCATATCCTGAATAATCTTTTTTAATTTTTTAGAAAAATCTTCGGGGACCGGCTGGTTTTCGGATTGCTTGCACAGGTCAACGGTTCGTTTAAGGGTCTGCAGACATACAAAGCAGGGGACGCATTCTTTGATGTGTTTTTCGATGTCCTGGCAGGTGACCTCATCCAGTTCATTATCCAGATACTCGGAAAGTTTTTCAAACAGGTCCAGGCAGTGTTTATGATCGTGCTCATTTTTATTCATTTTCAAAATATCCTTTCAACCTATCTCTTAAAAACAAGCGTGCCCGGTGTAATCTGACTTTCACGTTCGCATCCGTTAAATTCAAAATCTGAGCCGTCTCAGCGGTGCTGAATCCTTCTATATCCCGCAATACAATCACCAGACGATACTTTTCAGGCAGTGTAAAAATGGCCGTGTTGATCTTGTCCAATAGCTCATCGTTTAAAAGTTTATCCAGGGGCATCAGCGCCCATTTGGGAACCTGGTCGGGAACCTCGGTCTCATCCTGTGGGTAAAACTCATCCAGGGACAGTTCCCGCTCCGGGGCAAATTTTGATTTTCGCCGCTTTTTAATGCACGTGCTGGCTGCTACCCGGTAAAGCCAGTTTTTAAATTTGGTTTCGTAGCGGAAATTTTTTAAGTATTTAAAGACGTTCAGAAAGGTTTCCTGAACCGTATCTTCGGCATCGGCACTGTCCCGGCACATTCTGAGGCCAAAATTATACAGCTTTTGCTCATAGCGTTTGACGAGGTCCGGGAAACGGTCGAATTGGCCTGAATTGATGGCCCGAATGAGTTCAAAATCTTTATCTTTTATCTTTTTGCGGTTCGCTCGCTTGGGTGCTGTCATGTTTGCTTGTCACCTGACAAGAATCTTGCAGTCAGGTCGATATGCCCAATTTAGGCAGAATATAGGCATGGAGAAGAATCCAGATTCCTGCGATTGCTAACATAATGAAAATTTCTTTCATGCTTTTGCTCCTTATAAACTAATAAGTTTTTATCGTACATTTGTCCACTTGTTTTTTCCGGCTCTGGCAGAAAAACATGCCACCCGCTGTGCGGATGGTCGGTGACTCATCTCTGTGTAACCCAGCGCTTTTTACGAATCCGGCAGTAGCCGGAGACGATCAAAAATATCATGACCAGTCCCAGGTGGGCAATATCCAGGAAAATGATGAATTCCGGTGCAAACCGGCTTCCGGCGAGATTTCGGAACACCAGAAATATCCCCGATACGAGGATTCCAGCCAGAATTGCACCCCGGGCGTAACCGGAGGCGGTCAGGCGAAGGTGTTTCCTTTGCAGAATCAGGTAGTCGATGATCAAATAGCTCACCAGCCCCAGGATTAAAATCGCCCCGAGGTAATGAATATAATGGGTTACGTAAAATTTGGCGAGCCATCCAAAACCGGGGATATCGGCAATGTAATAACGTTTAAAAATGGGCATCTGGCCGAACCCGGTCAGGGTTAAGAAAAACACCGTAATCAAGTAGACATAACGAAGGGCACGGTTGGGTGGTGTTGATATAGCGGTTGGTTGCACTCTCATTTCGACAGACTCCTTGTTTGCTATTGGCGGCTCTTTGTCAGCTTGACATATTTCCCCACTGCCGCTGCAATCCCGGCTACAGGGGCAAGGACCATTGCCGTGGTCAGGTTGTTGGCCTGGGCCATGGTGTCTTTGACCGGCTTCAGATGCGGTTTGCCTTTCCCTTTTTCAATGGCCTTATTCAATTCATCAAAGGGCACCGGCGAAACATAAATCGTATTGGTCCCACCGTTTTCATTTTCTCCGTAAACATAGCCGTTTATTTCTTTGGCCAGCGCATGGGCTTTTTGGATAATTTCATCCCGCGGCCCGATGGTTTGCACGTCTTCAGGGCAGGCTTCGATGCAGGCCGGCAGTTCCCCCTCGGCAATTCGGTTATAACAGCGATCGCACTTGTACATCACACCGTTGCCTGCAAAAGAGGGCAGGATATCAAGATACAGGCCTGTACCGGTCTGGCGCTGGGGGATATCCCAGGGACATACCTTTTTACACTTGGAACCCCCTACGCAAATATCGGAATCAATCCTTGAAATACCATTATCGAGCTGCTGCGCTGCGCCCCAGGGACAAAGCTTGACACACGGAGGATTGACACAGTGCATACAGCGTCGGGGGATCGTAATTTCCTGTTCTTCGCCGTTTACATTAACCTCGGCATGTTGAATGGTGAGCCAGTTATACGGGGTCAGACGCTCGGTCACATCCTGCTTTTCCGACCAGTCTTCAACCGGCACCCGGTCAGGATACATTTTGGGAAATGGTTTTTGGGGGTTCGGATATTTATCTGCGTTTGCTTCGCTGCAAGCCTCAACGCATGCTTCACAGCCGACGCATTTGCTAATATCCAATAGGGTCGCCAGCTGCGCTTCTTCTTGTGGAGCGGCGATTGCGGAAGCACCCGGTATGCTGCCGGCAGCCAGCCCGGCAGCCGCTGCAATTCCGCCTCTGAGGAATGTTCTTCTTGAGATTTCTTGCCCCAATTGTGATCTCCTTTCAGGTAAAAAAAGCCGTAATTAAGTCACCCTTTTCAATCGTTTCCCTTAAAGAACCAGGTATCCTTGATCGGTTACAAAATTTTCGCTTTATTTTTGTAGGGCTGGTATTTTAACAGCAATTGAGATATTCATGTAAGCGTTTCACGGTTTAAACGACAAAGGGAAAAATTCAAGCAGAGTCCATAAAAAGAGGTAAGCAATGAATGTAACAAAACAGGTGGGGCTGTATTTTTTGGGCATATTTCTTGTTTTGCTGGCAGGTGACTTTTGCCTATGGGCGGAAGAGGACCCCCTGGCAAAGTGGGGAGTTTATCGGTTGGACCCCAAAATTGACGCCCCGGAATTTACCCTTCCAGATTTAAATGGCACCAAAAGAAACCTGGGTGATTTTCGGGGAAAGTCCATCCTGTTGAATTTCTGGGCCACCTGGTGACCTTACTGCCTAAAGGAGAGGTCCTCTCTGGAAAAGATCCATCAAGACTACAGAAGCAAAGGTCTGGTCATTTTGTCCGTCTCGATTGATCGGGGAAGCACTGAAAATGTTAGAAAAACGGTTAAAGATTATGTCGATGGCCATAACCTGACTTTCATGAATTTGCTAGATCCCGGATCTGATGTTGCCTTCCCGTACGGCGTGCAGGGAATCCCGATAAGTTTTTTGATAGACACCCAGGGCAAAGTCGTCGCCGTTGCCCGCGGCTATCGGGAGTGGAACAGCGAAGAAGGTCGCAAGGTGATTGAGCAGCTGCTTTCCGAGACAAATTGATAAAAACATTCCTTACTTTTTAACTTATTTGGAGTGAGGTCGAAAGTCAGAAAATGGGATAATGGTGTTATTTATGCGCCGATTATCATGTTTTTGCAAATCACCAATCAAGATGTGATCCAAACCACAAGATTTGATGGATTTCAGCCCCAGAAGTTAACAAGTTAAGAACGTCCCTTATTTTCTACCGTCCTTTAAAAAATCCACCTTTTCCAAATTTCGTAAAATGAAAAATTTTTATTGCTTGCCCAGGGCTTCATTCAAAGGTTTAAAGGTATCTGATTTGAGCTCAATGAACGGATGTCCCTTTTCATTTTTATCCCAGCCCTGACATTCGACTCTTATGTATATTTTAGAAGTATCCTCAGATTTTATTGTACCCT